>JAOPYH010000370.1 GCA_025964715.1 Streptosporangiaceae bacterium
GCGCGGCAAGCACGTACTGAACACCTCCGTCAGCGGGCAACCTCGATCGCCATAGGAAGCGGGGGTGCTTTCAGCCTCGCGTCGACGGGCCTGCGGCTCATCGAGGCCAACGGCCATTCCGTGAGCCGGTAGCGGTAATGCCTGGCTTCCGGCCAGCTGCAATCCCTGTCGATCGTTGCCATTGGCAATGAGCTGCGATCGCCGCAGCGAGTGAAGTCCTCCCGAAGAATGTGAGGGTGGCTGGACCTGCCGCCACGCCGGCTCCAGCAGAAGTCGTTCCCCGCCCTGGCCGGCGGAGGACCTCGACGATGACCGTGCCGGTCTCCGCCCGCCGTCACGCAGCGGCCGATACGTAGCTGAGCGATGGAAGATGCCGGCCGCGAACGAGTACCCGTCCGATACGCCTGGCAGGCCCCTTGCGCTCCATTCCGTCGCGACGCAGACGGCGTACGCGAGTGGTGTGCGTGAGGCCGGCGCCAGGCGGTTCCGGACATCGCCACACTCCGGCTGGATTTCCCGGGTCGGCCTTCCTGCGCGCAATCGGAGAAGGACGTCCGGCTCCTCAGTGGTCGGTGCGTGCCAGTGGCCTGCGCAGCCGACTCGAGCGCGTGACAGGGACCCTGTCGCCGGACCTCGGCGTGACGGTCGACCCCAGCCGCGCACGGCGGTCCGGGATCGCCGGCGTCATCACACCGGCGGTCCTGGCGCTCCTGTTCGTCTCCGGGGTCGCCGGCACGGTTGTCTCCCAGCAGGGCGGCTTGCGAAGGAGGATGAGAGCTGACCGTCCGTGAAGCCCGCGCTGCCGGTCCCCGCCGGCGGCCGCAGGATCGAGGCATGACGAATCCCGCAGTGACCGTCCTCGGCACCGGCACGATGGGCGCCGGCATGGTTCGTTCCCTACGGCGGGCCGGGATACCGGTTCGGATGTGGAACCGCGACCCGGCGAAGGCCCGGGCCCTCACCGACACCGGCGCGGAGGCGTTCGCCGGCCCCGCCGAGGCGGTGCAGGGCGCCGACGTCGTCCTCACCATGGTGTTCGACACCGACGCGGCGATCGGGGTCGTCCGCCAGGCCCGGCCGGCTGTAGGCACGATCTGGTTGCAGTGCACGACCGTGGGTGTCGAGGGCGCCGACCGCACCGTCGAGGCCGCGCGCGAACTCGGACTCGCCCTGGTCGACGCCCCGGTCCTCGGGACGAAACAGCCCGCCGAGGAGGGGAAGCTCACCGTCCTGGCGTCCGGCCCGGACGACGCCCGCGAGTGTCTGGGCCCCGTGTTCGACGCGATCGGCTCGAAGACGCTGTGGCTGGGGCAGGCCGGCAACGGCAGCCGGCTGAAGATGGCCTGCAACGCCTGGCTGTTCATGGTGACGGCGGGTGCGGCACAGTCGATCGCCCTCGCCCGCGGCCTGGGCCTGGACCCCCAGCGCTTCCTGGACGCCATCGAGGGCGGTCCCGTGGACACCCCCTACGCCCACGTCAAGGGCGCCAACATGATCAACGGCGAGTACCCGCTGAGCTTCGGGCTGACCGGGGCGGCAAAGGACGCCCGACTCATCCGCGAGGCACTGCGGTCAGCCGACGTCGCGGACCGGCTCGACGCCTCGGTGCTGGCGACGATGGAGGCGGCGACAGAGCGACTGCCCGACCCCGGCGCGGTCGACCTCAGCGCCCTGATCGAGGGGCTCCCGGAGCGGCCATGACGCCGGGCGGGACCTAGGCGGCGTCGGTCCCTGCTCCCCGGTTGCCGCGCACGTCCCCTCGCACGAAGTCGGCCGGGTCGCCGGCCGATCCCGCGGCCAGCCACCGGGCGAACCCGGCGGGGTCGCGGCGCTCCAGTTCGTCCAGGGTCTGCTGCCGCCACCGGACGATGGAGGCGCGCACCGCCGGCTGGAGGCGCCCGGACAGGGCCGAGGTCGACCGCAGCCACTCGCGCCCGAGCGCCGGTGTGGGCAGGACGTTCGCCACCGGCAGCAGCAGCCGCGGCGCGTCCTCCTTCCCGTGCGGCACGGCCGACGGGGCAGCTGCCTTGCGGCGCCGCACCCGCAGGAGCGCGAGGGCGAGGACGAGGACGATCCCGGCGACGGTGACGATCGCGGCGACCACACCGCCGCCGACCACGGCAACACCGGCGATCACGAGCAGGGCGGCCACCGTCCACCCAGCGGCCTGCGCCGCGACCGTGAGGGCCGCCCGCCGTTGGGCCCCCGCGGACTCCCGGGCCACCCCCGCAGCAAGGGCCGCCGACACCCCGCCGGTCACGGCAACGGCCACCAGTCCCGCCCCGCGCAACTCCAGGGCGCCCGCGAGGGCGAGCATTCCGCCGAAGACAAGTCCTAGTGCCAGCAGGAACCGAGCGTTCGGACCGCGCGTTTGCATGAATATCCTCCTGTAGTTTCGGCTGACGATGACAGGCGCTGTCCGGAGTCGCGGGCGGATGGCCGGCCACGAGCCCCGATCACCGGTCGTCGCGCGGGAACTACCCAGGACCTCGGCCGCTTGCACGCGGACTCGCCGGGGCACTGCAGCACTGCCTCACCGAAAGCCCGACACGTTCAGCTCACTCACAGGGAGCCTCCAGCCCCCAGCTACGTCGGGCACCCACAGTGTGAGGGTCGCGT
>JAOPYH010000375.1 GCA_025964715.1 Streptosporangiaceae bacterium
CTCCACAATGGCCCGGCGGACCCGCGCGGCCAGCTGTCGAGCAGTAAGGCCCGGCGCCTCCGGCAACACCAACCCCTCCACCCGCCGCGCCGCCGCATCGCTGACGCCGATCACACCGTCACAGACAGCCCTGGCCTTATCGATGTCGATACGGCCCTCCGCGAGAGCACGGGCCGTCTCCGGCACCACCCGATCCAACGCCATCGCCAACCCCAGCCGCGGAGCCGCCGCCGTACCCGACAACGTCAACGCCGCAGACACCTCATCAGCCAGCGCCCGGCTCATCTCCACCGACCACGCCCCACACCGGTCCGCATCCCGCTGCCGACGCCGCTCCAACTCCCCGATCGCCGACAACTCCACCGAATCAGCCCACGACGCCAACCGCCGAGCCGCCCGCATCAACTCCACAAGAGCATGCTCATCAAGCCCCGCCGGAGACACCCCCGCAACAACGGCCGCCAGCTCCGGACCCGGAAGCATCCCGGCCAGATCTTCGGCAATCCCCACGACCCTCACCACCCCGGAACACCTCCTCGAACCCGGCGCTATTTCCTTCGAACATCCTATCGAATCTCAGCAAATTCGGCACCGCAAACAGCCATTCATTCGGGCGGAGTAATCGCGCTTTTGCCGCAATCTTCGCTTTCACCTCGGTCGCCCGATATCGCCGCCGGGTTGTTCGTGAACATCCCTGGGTGGGTCGCAACAGGCAGAAGATGCACGCCGTACTGGCGCGCGACCGGGTGATCACCGCGGAGGACCGGCAGCGGATGCTCGCCGGCGCGGCCGCGTGGCCGAACGGCCGTGCGATCTGCAGGCCGCCGGGACCCGCAGGGTCAGGTTGGTGTGCCTGGTCAGGTTCCGGGTACCCCCGGAGAAAGCGAACCGTCGTGACATGGCCGGGGGTAGCCGTGGCTGACCTGTTCGCCGCCGGGGCGTCGCCGGCCGACCTCGTGGCGGCACGCACGCAGATGGCGTTGTCTCTCGGGTGGCACATAATCCTGGCGTGCTTCGGCGTGGGCATGCCGGTACTCACCGTCTTCGCCGAATGGCGCGGTTACCGGACCGGCGAAGAGGCCTACGTCCGGCTGGCCCGCCGCTGGGCCAAGGTGATGGGCGTGCTGTTCGCCGTGGGGGCGGTGTCCGGCACGATCCTGACGTTCGAGATGGGCCTGCTGTGGCCGGCGCTGATGGCGACGTACGGGCAGGTGTTCGGGCTCCCGTTCGCACTCGAAGGGTTCGCCTTCTTCATCGAGGCGATCTTCCTGGGCATCTATCTGTACTCCTGGGACCGGCTGCCACCCCGCCTGCACGTGATCACCGGCCTGCCCGTGTGCATTGCCGGGGTCGCCTCGGCCTTCTTCGTCGTGGCGGCGAACGCGTGGATGAACGCGCCGCGCGGCTTCGACCTGGTCGGCGGCCGGGTGACCAATGTGCACCCGTGGCGGGGGATGTTCAACCCGGCGACGCCACTGCAGACCGCGCACATGATCCTGGCGGCGTTCATGGTCGCCGGCTTCGGCATCGCCAGTGTCTACGCGGTCGGCATGCTGCGCGGCCGGCGGGACCGCTACCACCGGGTGGGGTTCCTGCTCCCGTTCGTGGTGGCCGCGGCGGTGGCGCCTTTTCAGGTGCTGGTCGGGGACACTCTCGCCCGGCACCTGGCGACCGCTCAGCCGGCCAAGCTGGCCGGGATCGAAGGACTCAACCAGACGGGCTCGCACGTGCCGTTGTCGGTCGGCGGCGTCTACATAGACGGGCAGATGCGCTACGCCGTCCGCATCCCCGACGCGCTGTCCCTCCTGGTGGGCTACCGGCCGAGCACGGTGGTCCAAGGCCTCGACGTCGTGCCACCGGGCGACCGGCCGCCGATCAACCCGGTGCACCTGAGCTTCCAGGCGATGGTGGCGATCGGGTTCGCGCTGATCCTGCTCGGTGTCTGGCTCGCCCTGGCCTGGTGGCGCCGACGCGACCTGCCCCGGACGAAGTGGTTCCTGCGGTTCTCAGCGCTGTCCGGCATCGCGTCCGTCGTGGCGCTGGAGACCGGCTGGGTCACCACGGAGGTGGGGCGGCAGCCGTGGGTGGTCTGGCATCACCAGCGTACGGCCGATGCGGTCAACCCGGCCCCCGGGCTGTGGGGCGGGCTCATCGCGGTGGTCGCGGTCTATCTGATCATGACCGTGGCGGTCGTCTACGTCCTCAACCGGCTGCGCAGCCAGCGGGTCACCGCCCCACAGGAGGGCTGGGCCGAGGAGTACGTACCATGACCGCGGCACAATGGCTGCTGATCCTCGCCTGGCTCGGGTTGACGCTGTACGTGCTCCTGGGCGGGGCCGACTTCGGCGGTGGCTTCTGGGACGCGCTGGCCGGGGAGTCCGCCCGCGGCCTGGCCCAGCGCAAGCTGATCGAGCACTCGATCGGCCCGGTCTGGGAGGCCAACCACGTATGGCTGATCTTCGTCATCGTGATGTTCTGGACCTGTTTCCCGCTCGTCTTCGCCTCGGTAGCCTCCACGATGTACATCCCGCTCACCCTCGTGGCGCTGGGCATCATCGCGCGCGGCGCCGCGTTCGCCTTCCGTAAGGCCAGCACCGAGCTGTGGCAGCTGCGGCTCTTCGGGGGCGCGTTCGCCGTGTCCTCCGTGCTGACCCCGTTCTTCCTCGGGACCATCGCCGGCGGCGTCGCCTCGCAACGGGTGCCCCTGGGGCTCGCGCGGGGCCCGCTGATCGGGAGCTGGCTGAACCCGACCTCGATCCTGTCGGGAGTGCTCGCCATCGGCGTCACGGCCTATCTGGCGGCGATCTACCTCACCGCGGACGCGCGCCGCCGCGGCCGCGTCGATCTCGCCGAGCAGTTCCGCCGCCGCGGCCTGGTGACCGCCTTCGCCACCGGGGTCGTCGTGCTCGCCGGCATCGCGGTGCTGCACGCGGACGCACCCCGGCTTTACGCCGGCCTCATCGGACGGGCCTTGCCGATCGTCCTGATCTCGGGGATCTCCGGGCTCGTCTCACTCGTACTGCTCGTCAAGCGCCGCTACATCCCGGTCCGCCTCACCGCGGCGCTGGCCGTGGCCGCCGTCCTGTGGGCATGGGCCGTCGCGCAGTATCCGCTGCTGCTGCCACCCGACGGCACCATCACCCGGACTGCGGCCGGACCGAGCGTCCTGCAGGCGACGCTGGCGTCGGTCGTGGCCGGGATGCTCTTGCTGATCCCGTCGCTGCTGTGGCTCTTCGCCATGTTCCAGACCGAGGGTCCCGAAGCGGCACGCACCGCGGGAGGAGCACCCGGGGGCGGCGGGGGCGCCCCGCCGTAGACGGCGGGAATCACCCCCGGACACCGGCGGCAGGATTCAGCCCCCGGACCTCTGCAGGTCCGCCGGAAGCCGCTCGAGCAGGCCCCTCAGGTCGTCGGCGTGCTCCTCCTCGTTGGCGAGCAGGTACTCGAACAGCCGGCGGGTCGTGGGGTCCCCGTCACCGATCCATTGAGCGATCTCGGTGTAGGACGCGATCGCGATGCGCTCCGCGACCAGGTCCTCCTTGATCATTTCAACCAGGTCGGTGCTGGCGTCGTACTCCGTGTGCGACCGCATGGCCAGGCCTTTCGGGTCCAGGTCCGGCTTACCGCCGAGCTGCACGATCCGCTCGGCCAGCCGGTCGGCGTGGTCCTGCTCGTCCGCGGCGTGCTCGAGGAACTCCTTGGCGACCGGCTCGGCGTGGATG
Organism: Streptosporangiaceae bacterium; assembly: GCA_025964715.1. Classification (GTDB taxonomy): domain Bacteria; phylum Actinomycetota; class Actinomycetes; order Streptosporangiales; family Streptosporangiaceae; genus Actinomadura_C. Next base: position 3,723 of record JAOPYH010000375.1, read on the forward strand.
CCCGTGGCCGTGTAGTAGTGCCGCTTGTACCTCAGCACGCAGACGATCTCCGTGGCCAGCGCCTCGTTGCAGACCTGGATGACCCGATCCAGGTCGGCGCCGTACGCATCGGTCACGGGACCCTTCTCTATCTCCTCGCGCGCCCGCTCGCGCAGCGTCTTGATGTCGCTGAGAAATTCCGCCATCGCTTGTTCTCCCCGAGGTTCTGGTCGGTTACTACCCGCCCCTTTACCCAACAGAATGCGGTTACACCATGTCGTCATCACAACCGGCCAATCCAGCGACCGCCACTCCGCACTCCTCGAGGAGATGCGGCGCATCGTCAGCCGATCGCGCGCGCCGAGCTCCTCGCCCGCCGGCCGCTCAAGAGGTTGCCGCTCATGTCCTGGGCCATCGAACACGGCGCCCTCGTCGGCCGGCCCCGGGGATGTGGCGAGGCCTGGACGGCGCTCCTTGGCTCGTCGCCAAGCGGAGGAGCGCTGCGGCGAGAGCGCCCAGGGCCACGTCGACGGGATCCGAGTCACCGTATTGGCGGACCGTATTGGCGGACCGCCGACTGTCGTACCCCTCCGCGCATGTACGGTGACGTTGTGCGACCGTCCCGGGGGGGGCGAGGAGAACGGCCCGGCTGCTGCAGCCGGGTCGTTCGGTTGCCCGGGCTCCGGCGCTGGCCTTCATCGGCCATGCCCCACCGCAGCGATCACGTCTGGGTCGGCGGCCCGGGCCGGCAGTACGACCGATCCCGGTTCGATCAGGAACTCAGGGAGCAGCGGAAGTAACCCCGTGCTCAACGATCGTCTGGGCGGCGTGGCCGTACGTTACCCATCCGAGGACGAATACGACACCGACACAGACGGGTCCAACCCGTTCTGGACGCCGGAGCTACCCGACGATCTGAACCTGGACTGGCTTCTATCGAATCCAGGTCTCCGGGGTCTGACAGGCGACCCTCATCGCCGCGACGACATGGGGGTCGGCGGTGCCTGGATGAGGAGCTTCCACGTGTCTTGGCGCTTCGCGGCAGCGTCGGCGGCGTTCTCTGCCCGCCCTCATCCTGCCAGTGATCTCTTCGGTGTGAACTACGGGCAATGGGATCGGGCGAGGTCCGGTAGGAGGTCAGGCGGGCTGTTGCGATCCCTCGTGGCCTGGTTCTACTCGGTTGGCTGCTGTACTGGTTGCTGTACGCGCTTCGGGCCGCGGATTTACCGGGGCCGATCGGCGTGGGTCAGACGGGGACTTCGGCGCTGAGGATGATGGTGTCTTCCTCGGGCAGGTGAAGGAACTCGGCTTGGCTGGCGGCGTTGTGAGCGAGGGTGATGAACAGGCGTTTCCGCCAGGCGGCCATACCGGGGCGGCCGGTACGCCGCAGTGTGATCTTGGAGACGAAGTACGAGACCTGGTCGCGGGTGAGCCCTTTGGCGAGGGGGTGGGCGGCGGCGCGGCGCAGGACCTCGGGGAAGTCGGTCGGGTCCTGGAAGCCGAAGACGGCGGTGATGTGGACGATGCCATCGTTCGGGTCGCCGAGGTCGTCGATGGTCAGCCGCGCATGCCAGGGGATGTGCGGGACGTTCGCGGTCCGACCTGTGATCATCACGATTTTGTTGTGGCGGACGTGGTTGTGGGCGACGTTCGCGCGCAGTGCCAGCGGGGTGGTCTCCTTGTTCTGGTGGGGGAACATGGCGGTGCCCGGCACCCACGGGATGTTCATGGCGTGCAGGCTGTCGATGAAGTCCGGTAGTGGGCCTTCCCGTTCGATGCGGCGTGCGGTGACCAGTTCGCGTCCGCGCTGCCAGGTCACCATGATCGTGAACACAATGGCCGCGATGAGCAGCGTCAGCCAGCCACCATGGGTGATCTTGGTCAGGTTCGCGGTGAAGAAGGTCAGTTCGATGCTGCCGAAGACCACCCCGAACAGCACCACCCGCCAGGCGGGCCAGCGCCACATCCCGTGGGCGACGATCAGGAACAGGGTCGTGGTGATCAGGAACGTGCCGGTGACCGCCACGCCGTAGGCGGTGGCCAGCCGGGTCGAGGAGCGGAACGTGAACACCACCAGCAGGACCGCGGCGAACAGGCCCCAGTTCACCGCGGGCGAGTAGATCTGCCCGTACTCGCGGGGGGAGGTCTGCCGGATGCGCAGGTGCGGCAGGAAACCCAGCCGCATGGCCTCCCGCGACATGGAGAACGCCCCGGCGATCACCGACTGCGACGCGATCACGGTGGCGACGGTGGCCAGGATGACCATCGGCAGCCGCGCCCAGTGCGGCAGCAGCAGGAAGAACGGATTGGCCCGGCTGGTCGGTGACCCCAGGATCAACGCGCCCTGGCCGAGGTAGTTCAGCGTCAACGCGGGGAACACGATCGCGAACCAGGCCCGGCGGATCGGGGCTCGGCCGAAGTGGCCCATGTCGGCGTAGAGCGCTTCGGCGCCGGTGATCGCCAGCACCACGGCGCCCATCGCGACGAACGCGATGAACGGGTGGCCGACGACGAACAGGGCCGCGTAGGCCGGCGACAGCCCGGCGACAATACTCGGGTGGCGTAGCACCTCCGCCACGCCGGCGGCACCCAGGCAGATGAACCAGATCAGCATGATCGGCCCGAACACGGCGCCGACCCGTCCGGTGCCCCATCGCTGGCCGGCGAACAGCAGGGTCAGGATCACCGCTGCCACCGGCAGCACGAGCTCCGCCCACTGCGGGGCGGTGACCTCCAGCCCTTCCATTGCCGACAACACCGAGATCGCCGGGGTGATCACGCTGTCGCCGTAGAACAGGGCGGCGCCGAGCGCCCCGAGCGTCATCACCACGGCGGAGCGCCTGGCGTCGGCGCTGCTCAGCGCCTTCCGGGCGAGGGCGGCCAGGGCCATCACGCCGCCCTCGCGGTCGTTGTCGGCTCGCAAGATGAAGATCACATATTTGATCGACACGATCAGGGTGATCGACCAGAAGACCAGTGAGATGACGCCGAACACATCGTGGGCGTTCGGGCGTACCACACCACCGTTGAGCGAGAACAGCGTCTGCAGCGAGTACAGCGGGCTGGTGCCGATATCGCCGTACACCACGCCCAATGTGGCCAACAGCAGCGCCGACCTCGCCGGCACATGACCCGGCGGCGACGCCGGGGTCACCCCACGGTCCGTTCTTGCCCCGTCGTCGTTTACCGCGCCCTGCTCAGGATTGGGACGTTCCGACACACCTCAGACATACCAACCCGAGCCCCGCCTCTCCACGTCACCCCCATCGGTTGGCTCGGGATATCAAAACCGCGTGAAAATCGGGGCGTTACAGGAAAAGCAGGCATGTGAGGAACCTGCCGATGCCTGGGGTGAACTTCACTTGCGGAGTCCGACGCCGGACGCCGGCCGTGAATGGACGGACGACGGAAGCCACCGCGAGCAGCGCAGACAACTTAAGCACAGGGCCGAAGGCCAGGAGCGCCGTGTCCCATGCCCTCCGGAACTGACGAAGATCCTGCGTGCGCATCTCCGGGATCACGTCGCCGAGGCTACCGACGCGCGTCTCTTCACCGGTGTGCGAGGCGGAGACCTACCGAGGATCACCTACCGACGCGCCTGGAGACAAGCCCGCAGGACGGTCTTCACCGACCAGCAGTACGAGTCTCCGCTCGCTCGACGGCCGTACGACCTTCGGCACGCCTACGTGTCAATGTGGCTCAACGGCGGCGTTGCACCCACGCAGGTAGCCAAGTGGGCGGGTCACAGCGTGGACGTGCTGCTGCGGACCTACGCCTCATGTCTCGAAGGACAGGACGAGATCGCCAAGCGGCGGATCGCCGAAGCGCTTCGGGATCACTGATCTCGGCCACGCGGGATCCGCAGGTCAGGCGCCGTTTTCGTTGATCGTTGCAAGGTGGGCACAGCTGGATTCGAACCAGCGACCCCTGGTTTGTAAGACCAGTGCTCTAACCGCTGAGCTATGCGCCCGCAACGGGACCAGGGGGTCCCGAGACCGGGAAAGCGTATCCGGTCCGTACGGGGTTCGCGAAACCGTCGCCGTGCGGCCCCGCTAGGGCTGCGGGTCCGAGCCGTCCTGCTCGGCGAGGAACCGCTCGAACTCGGCGCCGAGCTCCTCGGCCGTGGGCATCTCCTGCTCCTGCGCCAGCAGGCTCTCGCGGCCTTCTCCTCCGGCGAAAGCGTCGTACTGCTGTTCCAGTGCGCGCACCACCTTCTCCACCTCGTCGGAACCGGCGACCTGCTGGGCGATCTCGGCGTCGGCCTTGGACGCGGCCTCGCGGAGCTGGTCTGAGGGAATCACCAGGCCGGTCGCGGTCATCACTGCGTCCAGCGCGGCCACCGCGGCCGCCGGATACTCCGACTGCGCCAGGTAGTGCGGCACGTGAACGGCGAAGCCCAGGGCATCGTGCCCGGCCTCGCCGAGCCGCAGCTCGAGCAGCGCCGCGGCACTGCCCGGGACCTTCACCGTGCCGAACCACGACGACTTCGTGATCAGCTCGGGCCTCGTGGCGTGCGAGCTCAGCCCCACAGGACGGGTGTGGGGCACGCCCATCGGCACTCCGTGGAAACCGACCGTGAGGCTGACCCCGAGCCGCTCGATGAGCGATCGCACGGCCGTGGTGAAGCCCTCCCAGAGCCGGTCGGGCTCGGGGCCGGTGAAGAGCAGAAAGGGGCTGCCGGCCTCGTCGTGGACGAGGTGCACGACGAGCTCCGGCGCGTCATAGGTGGCCCAGCGGTCCTCGTCATAGGTCATCACCGGCCGCCGCGCGCGGTAGTCGATGAGTTCATCGACGTCGAACCGTGCGATGACGCGGTGTTCGAGGTTCTCCAGGATCTGCTCGCGTACGAGCTGTCCCACCGACCCGGCGTCCATGAAGCCGTCGAGGCTGTGCAGCAGCACCGGCCTGGTCAGCTCGGGCAGATCCGACTCGAGCTCGTAAAGATTACGCACCGTCTCCCCTACCTCTTGCCCTCGTTGGCCAAAGTACGCCCACTCGGATCAACAACGCACAGGACGTCCTACATCCCGGCGTTGCGGGCACACCTCGCATGACCAGCCTACGAGGTTGATCCGGCAACCATCGAGTCGTACCCGACACCGCACGTCCGGGCGGTATACGGCCATGTGGCGGCGGGGTGAGGGTTTAGGTCGGCAGGCCCACGGCACGTTCACCGTTGCGGCGCTGCTGGATCACGACAGCGATGACGAGCAGCCCGCCCTGCGCGACGTTCTGCCAGAAGGTGTTGACGCCCACCACGTTGAGCCCGTTCTCGAGCGCGCCGAGCAGCAGGACGGCCAGGAGGGTTCCGCCGATCCCGCCCTTGCCGCCGGCCAGGGCGCACCCGCCGAGGGCCGCCGCGGTGATGGCCTTGAGCTCGAGACCCTCGCTGCCGGACGTCGGCTGCCCCGATCCCGTACGGGCGGTCAGGCAGATGCCCGCGATGGCCGCGACCACGCCGGCCAGGGCATAGACCGAGATGAGGTACTTGTTGATGTTGATACCGGCCAGGCGGGCCGCGGTGTCGTTGCCGCCGATCGCATAGATGTTGCGCCCGATGTCGGTGTATTTCAGCAGCACGTGCACCGCGAGCGCCACCACGAGGAAGATCCATACCTGTACGGGCAGGCCGAGCATCTTGCCGCGGGCGATGAAGACGAACAGATCGTCGCCGAGCACGAAACCCTGGGCCCGGCCGCTGGACATCAGCTGCGCCACGCCCTTGAAGGCGGCCAGGGTGGCGAGCGTGGCGATGACCGGGTTGACCCGGCCGTACACGATGATGACGCCGTTGACCAACCCTGCCACGACGCCCACGGCGACCGCCGCGCCGATGCCGAGCAAGGGGTTGTGGCCGGTGGACATGAAGGCCATCGCGCTCACCACGGAGGCGATCCCCGTCTGCGAGCCGACCGAGATGTCCAGCGCGCCGCAGATGATGACGACGGTCTGCACGACCGCCAGCAGCCCGGACACGGTGACGGTCTCCCCGATCACCGACATGTTCGACCAGGTCAGGTAACCGGGGTTGAGCCAGCTGAAGATGCCGACGACCACGATGAGCGCGCCGATGAGGCTGACGTTCTGCGTGCCCACCGCTCCGAGGAGCCGGCCTGGACCGCGAGATGGTGCGGCGGCCTGGGCCGCCTTCTCGCCGAGCATGGTCATTCATGTCCTCCGTGTCCGGATCGAGAAAGGTCATCGGCCATGGCGAGGCCGAGGATGGCCTCTTCCGTGGCGCTTGAGCTGTCGAGTTCCCCGGTGACGCGTCCGCGCTGCATCACCACGATCCGGTCGGCGAGGCCGAGGACCTCGGGCAGCTCGGAGGAGATCACCAGGATGGCCACGCCGGAGCGGGCGAGGTCGTCGATGAGGTGGTAGATCTCGGCCTTGGCGCCGACGTCGATGCCACGCGTCGGCTCGTCCAGGATCAGCACCTTGGGCCTGCGGGCCAGCCACCGGGCCAGCACGACCTTCTGCTGGTTGCCACCGGAGAGCTTCCTGACCTCGTGCTCGATGGACGGCGTACGGACGTTGAGCCGGTCGACGTACTCCCGGGCGAGGGCCCGCTCCGCCGCGCGCCGCACGAACCGGAACCGGCGTAGCCGGTCGAGCACCGCCAGGCTGGTGTTGTCGCGAACCGTCCCGTCCAGGAAGAGCGCCTGGGCCTTGCGTTCCTCGGGGGCGTAGCCCACCCCGGCCCGCACCGCGTCACGCGGCTGCCGGAGCCGGAGCCGCCGGCCCTCGACCCGTACCTCCCCCGAGGTGATCGGCAGGTCTCCGACGAGCGCACCGGCCAGCTCGGAGCGGCCCGCGCCCACGAGGCCGGCCAACGCGACCACCTCACCGGCGCGGACCTCCAGGCTGACGTCACGCACGTCCTCCGTCGTGACGCCGCGGACCTGGAGCACGACCTGGTCGGAGGCGGCGTGCTCGCGGGCGAACATCGCCGACAGGTCGCGGCCGACCATCATGCGCACGACCTCCCGCTCACTGGTGTCGGCCGCGTCCCGCACGCCGACGAGGGCGCCGTCGCGGAGCACGGCGATCCGGTCGGCGAGCCGGAAGATCTCCTGCATGCGGTGGGAGACATAGATGATCGCCAGCCCCTGCTCGCGCAGCCGCCGGATGAGCTCGAACAGCGCCTCGGCCTCGTGTTCCGACAGCGACGACGTCGGCTCGTCGAAGGCGATGATCTTGGCGTCCGTGGTGAGCGCCCGCAGGATCTCCACGAGCTGGCGCTGGGCCGGGGTGAGGCGGGACCCGAGCGTGTCCGGGGACAGTGCCTTGGCGAAGCCGAGCCGCTCGAGGTCGGCCCGCATCCGCCGCCGCAGCGCCGCGCGGTCCAGCACCCGGCCGGCCCTGCGGGGCAGCGCACCGGCGTAGACGTTCTCGGCGACGGAGACATGCGGGATGATCTCCGGCTCCTGGGCGATGACCCGGATGCCGCTGCGCCGGGCGTCGGCCGGTGAGTGGAGTTCGAGCGGCACACCGTCGAGGAGGACCCTGCCGCCATCCGGGCGGTAGTCACCATTGATGATCTTGATGAGGGTCGACTTGCCGGCGCCGTTCTCCCCCATCAGCGCCGTCACCGTGCCCCCGGGAAAGTCGAGGGTCACGTCGGCCAGCGCCCGCACTCCCGCGAAGCGCTTGGCGATATCCGCGACACGGAGTATCGCATCGGTCATGTGCAGGCTCTCCTTGCCTGTCCGGGCCTCTCCGGAGCGTGGCGGCCCTGGCCGGGCCGCCACGCGGCCGGTCAGGAGCAGGTGATCGTGGCGTTGGCCCAGTCCGCGTGGTCGGAGTCGTTGCCATCGCCGCCATCGGTGACGACGAGGCGGACGAACTGTGCGCCGCCGACCGCGGCCGTCAGGTGCTGGGCCGGGTCGGCGGTGGTCAGGCGGCCGCTGTCGGCGGCCTTGGTCCCGTCGGCCCAGATCTCGAAGGTCACCGAGCCCTTGGCGTTCTTCTCGTCGTCCACGCCCACGTCCGCCGACACCGACGTGCAGCTCCCGGCCGTGTAGTACTCGACCGAGCCCGTCGCGTGCACGCCGAGGCCCTTCTTGTACACAGCGCCGTTGATGGTGATCGGAGCACCGTCGCCGGCGGCCTGCTCACCGTTGCTGGTGTCCTTCTCCACCGGCCCCCAGGCGTTGGAGGTCCGCAGCCAGGCGACGTCGCTGAGGTAGGACCTGCCCGACGGGGGCCGGGCCGTCCTGAGCACGGCCACCTGGATGGTCGACTCGGCCACCGACCTGCCCGGCTCGAAGGTGCTCCAGGCGGTCAGGTCATAGGTGCCGGGCTTGGCGTCGGCCGGTGGACGCACCGTCCAGGACGTGGCGAACGTACGGCCGGAGCCGAGGACCGGCTTCGCCCGCGCGGAGGTCGCCGTGACCGTCCAGCCCTCCGGGCCCGTCAGTTCGTCGCGTACGGCCACCGCGGGGAACCTGCCGGAGTTCGTCGCCGTCGTCCGCAGCGTCATGGGCTTGCCCGGCTCGGCGAACGGCGCCGCGCCCGGGTAGGCCGTCGCCACCTCGATAGCGGAGTCCACCGCGGGCGGGTACATCCCCCATCGGCGGTCCGTGCCCAGGCGCAGCATCACCGTGCCGTGGGCGGGGACCATGGCGGTGATGGCGCCGGCGGTCTCGCGGGCGATGTGCGTCCACAGGTCGCGGACGCGGTAGGCCGGTGCCGCCGGCAGGCCGATGGCCTGCGCGGAGGTCGTGATCCGCTGCGGCGCGTCGGTCTCGTTGAACAGCGCGACCGCCCTGTCCCCGCCCGCCAACGGCTTGACGAAGACGTCGCGGCCGCCCTCGGTCGAGATCGGCGAACCCTGGACGCCGAGCGGGTCCTGGTCGATCGCGACGACGTCCTTGTTGCTCAGGATCCCCATGGTCTCCGGCGTCGCCTTACGCAGGTCGGACCCGATCAGGAGCGGCGCGGCCATGACCGACCACAGGCTGAAGTGGCTGCGGTACTCGATGTCGGTCATGCCCCCGTTGCCGACCTCGAGCATGTCCGGGTCATTCCAGTGCCCCGGGCCGGCGTACTGCGCCAGGCCCATGTTCTGGTGCACGATCGAAAGCATGCTGGAGTAGTTGTCGCTGATGTCGCCGGTCGTACGCCAGGAGTTGCCCGCGTCCTTGGCCCACAGCCAGGGCTTGTTCTGCCCCCACTCGCAAATGGCGTAGAGGATGTTGCGGCCCGTCTTCTTCAGCGCGTCCCGCATCGCGGTGTAGCGCTGCTGTGCGTCGACGCCCTGGTTGTTGCAGTTGTCGTACTTCAGATAGTCGATGCCCCAGGACGCCCACAGGTTCGCGTCCCGCTGCTCATGACCGAGGCCGCCCGGAAGGCCCTTGGAATCGCAGGTCTTCGTTCCGGCGCTCGAGTAGATGCCCATTTTCAGGCCCTTGGAATGGACGTAGTCGGCCACCGCCTTGATGCCCTTGGGGAACCGCACCGGGTCAGGTTGCAGATTCCCGTCGGAGCCGCGCTGCGGCAACGCCCAGCAGTCGTCGAGGTTGACGTACTCATAGCCGGCGTCCTTGAGACCGGAGGACACCAACAGGTCGGCGATGCCGTGGACCATCGCCTCGTTGAAGTCCGCACCGCAGTGCGTGGCGTTCCAGTTGTTGAACCCCATCTGCGGGGTCCGGGCCAGGCCGTTGTCCAGGGCCATGGCCGGCGGGGCCACGGCCGCCGCCCCGATGGTGATCGTCGCCGCGCCGGTGGCGGCCATGGCGAGTGCGGTGAGGGCGGATACCGCGGAGCGGATTGCGCGCATCGGCGTTCTCCTCGGGGGTAGGGATTCACGCCTGTTCACGGCGTGGCCGGCCGAGGGGATCGCCGGCCACGCGTCCGGTGGGGTCAGCTCACGTGCACTTGACGCCGGCCTGTTTCCAGGTGGAGGCGTCGACCATCTTGGTCGGGGCGAAGGCCTCCGGCGGCAGGGTCTTGCCGTTCTTCAGCCGGTCGACCATCGTCTGGACCGCCAGGCCGCCGACGTCATAGCCGTTGATGAACAGGGCCGCCTTCATGCCGGTGGCCTTGCCACTGCCCCAGTCCTTGCAGGCGAGGTAGGCGCCGAGGCCGACCCCGATCACGTCCCCGGCCTGGTAGCCGGCGTTCTGGATCGCGGTGACGCCGCCGCTGACGTTCTCGTCGTTGCAGCCCCAGAGGATCCAGTGCTTGTACGACCGGTTGCCGCTGACGACCGCGGCCACCTTGCTCTGCGCGTCCGGCGGGGTGTTGTCCGTGCCGACGTTCAGCACCTTGACGTCCGCGCCCGCGGCCTGCTTGAACGCCTGCCCGGCGGCCGTGACGCGGTCGGTGCACACCGTCACGTCCTGCTTCCAGGCGGCGATGACGGCCGTCTCGGCGGGCTTCCACCCGGCCTTCTTGAAGTCCTCGCCGGCCCGCCGGCCCACCTCGGTGCCCATCTGCGCGCCGCTGAAGCCCACCCGCGGCACCAGGTTGTCCTTGGTGCACTTGGCGGGGTCCGTGCCGTTGGCGCAGATCTGGTCGTCGGAGGCCAGGAGCGCGGCCTTGGCGCTCTGCGCCGTCTGCACGATCTGCGGGCCCACCGCCGGGTCGGGCACCACGATGATGATGCCGTTGACCTTCTGGGCGATGGCCGACTGGACCTCGCTGACCGCCTTGTTCGTGTCGTTGCCGAGGTTGACGACCTTCAGGTCGGCGCCGAGCTGCCGGGCCTTGGCCTTGGCGCCCGCGGCCTCGTCGATGAAGTACTGCTGGTCGCCCTGTTTCTGCAGATAGGCGATGGTCACCTTGCCCGTGACCTTGCCGCCGGTGCCCGACGTCGTGGTCCCCTTGCCGGACGAGCATGCGGCGAGGCTCAGGGCGACCGCCACTCCGGCCACGACCGCCGTGCCGCACCGTGTGCGCCTACGGACCATGATTGCGCTCCTCCTGCTGTGGGCCCGCCGTACGATCTGGTCGGCCCACGTTTCCGACATGTTTCACCGAGATGTGCGATATTCCTACCATTCCGAACATGTTCCAACAAGGCTCGGTTGAATAACGGTGGCGTTTTGGCGGCCGGCCTGCAGAAAGGGCCTTCCGGCCCGACTTCGCGTGCAGATCATTGTTCGAATGTGTTGACATGTGATGACCGCGGATACCACGCTGCTCAGCGACAGCCCCCTGGCGTGCCCTCTCCGCCACGGAGGGACGGAGGGAAGAGGCCATGCTTGCCCCGCAACGCCGGCAGACGATCCTGGCCAGGATCCGCGAGCGCGGCGCGGTCCGGGTCGCCGATCTGGTGCGCGAGCTCGGTGTCTCGGACATGACGGTCCGCCGCGACCTCGAGGCGCTCGCGGAACGCGGGCTCGTCGACAAGGTGCACGGCGGGGCGACCTCGGTGGGGCCCGGCTCGACCGAGGAGCCCGGGTTCGCTGCCAAGTCCGTACGCCAGCGGCGCGAGAAGGAGGCGATCGCCGCGCACGCGGCCGAGCTCGTCCGGCCGGGCAGCGCCGTCGCCCTCTCGGCGGGGACCACCACGTGGACGCTGGCGCAGCACCTCACCGGCGTGCCCGGCCTGACCGTGGTCACGAACTCGATCCAGGTGGCCGACACGTTCTATCGCTCCGGCCGAGCCGACCAGACGGTGGTGCTGACCGGCGGCGTCCGCACCCCCTCGGACGCGCTGGTGGGTCCGGTCGCGGTCGCGGCCCTGCGGTCCCTCAACGTGGACCTGCTACTGCTCGGCGTGCACGGGGTGAGCACGCACGCCGGGTTCACGACCCCCAATCTGATGGAGGCCGAGACCGACCGCGCCATGGTCGGCGCCGCCCGCCGGTTGATCGTCCTGGCCGACCACACCAAATGGGGAGTGATCGGCATCAGCACCATCGCCGGGCTGGGCGACGCCGACGTGCTGATCGCCGACTCGGGGCTGGAGGACGGCGCGCGGGCCGCGCTGTCCGAAGCGGTCGGCGAGCTCGTGGTGGTCCCGGTCCCCGGAGGCCAGGCCTGAACCGGCCCGTCACCGGCGCGGCCGCTCCGGTACGAGGAGGTCAGTCCCGGCCGAAGACCCGGCTGGCCAGGAAGTCCCCGGCGCACAGCGTGGTGAGGTCGTCCCGGCCGATCTCGCCGCCGTCCGCCAGGAGCCGGCCGGCGTGGCGGAGCCGGGCCCTTTCGATGGCGTTGCGCACCGAGCGGGCGTTGGCGAACCGAGGGTGCTCCCTGCGGCGGTCCAGATAGTCGCGGAACACCGGGACGGCCTCCTCGGCCAGCCGGTAGCCCGCCCCCTCGATCATCAGCCTGCCGATGGCCTCCAGCTCGTCGCCGGTGTAGTCGGGAAAGTCGATGTGGTGGGCGACGCGCGAGCTCATCCCCGGGTTGGAGGCGAAGAAGGCGTCCATCCGATCCTGGTAGCCCGCGAGCACCACGACGAGGTCCTCGCGCCGGCTCTCCATCACTTGGAGCAGGATCTCGATGGCCTCCTGCCCGTAGTCCCGGTCGTTCTCGGCCCGGTAGAGGTAATAGGCCTCGTCGATGAACAGCACCCCTCCCATCGCCCGCTTGAGGACCTCCTTGGTCTTGGGCGCCGTGTGCCCGACGTACTGCCCGACGAGGTCGTCCCGGGTCACCGACACGAGGTGACCGCGCCGGATGTAGCCGAGCCGGTGCAGCAGCTCGGCGAGCCGCTCCGCCACCGTGGTCTTGCCGGTCCCCGGGCTGCCGGTGAAGCACATGTGCAGGTTCGGCCGGGTGGAGCCGATCCCGAACCGCTCCCGGGCCCGCTCGACCAGCAGGAGCGCGGCGATCTCCCGGATCCTGCTCTTGACCGGCGCCAGGCCCACGAGGTCGTCGAGGGCGTCGAGGACCTCGCCCGCATGCGACCGGGCCCACTCCCGGGTGAGGTCGAGCCGCGCCCCCTCCCCGAGCGGCTCGGCTGTTGGGACAGATTCGGCCGGTTCCGTGCCGGGCTCGTCGCCGCTTGTCCCGTTGCCGGCCACCGCCGGCCGCATCCCGAATCCGGCTCGCTCGGCCACTGTCATGGCGTCCCGTAACGGTCGCCTTCGGGGCGGTCCAGGGCGTACGGATGCATCCGGACCCGCACGCGCCGATCGCTCGTCTCCTCCCGGTCCAGCCGGAAGCCCGGCTCCTCGGCGGGCCGCTGCACGATGAAGGACAGCGCGGTCGTCTGCCGTCCATAGCGGGCGTCGTAGGCGTTGAGCCGTATGTACCGGTCCGGGTAGGCGCGGCGGCACTCAGCGATCTCGAGGAACACGGCCGCCGGATCGGCCAGGTCGAACATGGGCAGACCCCACATCTCCCAGTACGAGTTCCGGGGGTGCGGGTCATCGGTGAACTCCACCGAGCACGGCCAGCCGTTGCCCAGCGCGTACGCGATCTGCTGGGTGATCTCGTCATCGGTGAGGTCGGGCAGATAGGAGAAGGTGCCCTGGGTGATGCGCATCGTGGCCTCTCTGGGACGGGTGCGAACGGCGGCCAGGGTCTAAAGGGCCGTCGGGGTCTCCATGACGTCCGGGGTGTCGGTGGACTCATAGGTGAAGGTGACATCGCCCCAGATGGAGAGGGCCACATCGAGCTCACGGCTGTGCTTGGCGGCGGCCCGCAGGATGTCGGGTCCCTCCGCGAGGAAGTCGCGCCCCTCGTTACGCGCCTTGATCATCGCCTCCAGCGCCACCCGGTTGGCCGTGGCGCCGGCCGCGATCCCCATGGGGTGCCCGATCGTGCCGCCGCCGAACTGCAGGATCACGTCCTCACCGAGGTAGTGCAGCAGCTGGTGCATCTGGCCGGCGTGAATCCCCCCGGAGGCGACAGGCATCGTGCCGGGCATCGACGCCCATTCCTGGTCGAAGTAGATGCCCTTCACCGGATCTGCCGGGATCTTGTCCAGCCGGAGGGTGTCGTAGTAGCCGCGAACCGAGTTGGGGTCACCCTCCAGCTTGCCTACGACGGTGCCCGCGTGGATATGGTCGACCCCGGCCAGCCGCATCCACTTGGCGATCACGCGGAAGTTGACGCCGTGGTTCTTCTGCCGGGTGTACGTCGAGTGCCCGGCACGGTGGAGATGCAGCAGCATGCCGTTGCGCCGGGCCCATTTGGCCATCGACTGGATCGCCGTGTAGCCGATGGTCAGGTCGATCATCACGACGACGCTGCCGAGCTCCTTGCCGAACTCGGCCCGCTCGTACATGTCCTCCATGGTCGCGGCCGTGACGTTCAGGTAGTGGCCCTTGACCTCGCCGGTCGTGGCCTGGGCCTTGCCCACGGCCTCCATGCAGTACAGGTACCGGTCGCGCCAGCGCATGAAGGGCTGCGAGTTGATATTTTCATCGTCCTTGGTGAAGTCGAGGCCGCCGCGCAGCGCCTCATAGACGACCCGGCCGTAGTTGCGGGCCGAGAGCCCCAGTTTGGGCTTCACGGTCGCGCCGAGCAGCGGCCGGCCGAACTTGCCGAGATACTCGCGCTCCATCACGATGCCGTGCGCCGGCCCCTGGAAGGTCTTCACGTACTGCGTCGGGATGCGCATGTCCTCGAGCCGGAGGGCCTTCAGCGCCTTGAACCCGAAGACGTTTCCGATGATGGACGAGGTGAGGTTGGCTATCGAGCCTTCTTCGAACAGGTCCAGGTCGTAGGCGATGTAGGCGATGAACTGCCGCTCGTGGCCCGGCACCGGTTCCACCCGGTAGCACTTGGCCTGGTAGTTCTCGTAGCTCGTCAGCCGGTCCGTCCACACGACGGTCCAGGTCGCCGTGGAGGACTCGCCGGCCACGGCGGCGCCCGCCTCCTCCGGCGGCACTCCCGGCTGCGGGGTGATCCGGAACGCGGCCAGGACATCGGAGGGCCCCGGCTGGTAGTCCGGCCGCCAGTACCCCATTTCCGCGTACGGGATCACGCCCGCCGACCAACGGCCGGCCGTGCTCGGGTTACTCGCCATCGCGCGCTCTCCACTCCGCTGGGACGGTTCTGTGGACGTTCCGAGCGTGCCCGCGCGACACTTGCCTTGTCCATCAAGTGTTTCGGGTTGACTCTTGAGCGATGACTGAATCCAGACTGCGCACCTTCGTGACGCTGGCCGATACGGGGTCGGTGCGGGCCACGGCTGCCAGGCTCTACGTCACCGAGTCCGCGGTGTCGGCGTCCGTCGCCGCGCTGGCCAGGGACCTCGGCGTCGCGCTCGTGGAGCGGGCCGGCCGGGGCGTGCGGCTGACCCCGGCCGGGCAGGCCTACGCGGGGTACGCGCGCGGAGTGCTCGGCCTGCTGGAGCAGGGCCGCGCCGCCGCGCGGGGCGAGGACGACCCGGCCCGCGGACGGCTGCGGCTGGCCTCGGTCACCACGGCGGCCGACCAGCTGGTGCCCGGGCTGCTGGCCTCCTTCCTGGACCGGTGGCCGGAGGTCGACCTGGCCCTCGAGGTCGGGCCGAGCAGCCGGGTATGGGCGGCCCTGTCCGAGCACGAGGCCGACCTGGTGCTGGCCGGACGCCCCCCTGCCGGAGTGCCGGTGACGGTGCTGGCCGTCCGCGCCAACGATCTGGTCGTGGTCTCTGCGCCTAAGGTCGCCCTCCGGTTCACGCTGGGCACCACCCCGTGGGTCATGCGGGAGCCGGGGTCCGGTATCCGTGCGACCGCCGAGGCCTATCTGGCCGACCGGGACGCCGACCCGCCGCAGCTGGTCCTGGGCTCGAACGGGGCCGTCATCGCGGGCGCGGCGGCCGGGCTCGGCGCCGCCCTGGTGTCCCGGGACGCGGTCGGCGCGGAACTCGCGGACGGCCGCCTGGTGGTCGCCGACGTCCCGGGCATGCCCCTGCGCAGGCCTTGGCACGCGGTCGCCGGGGCGGCCCCCACGGCCACCACCCGGCTGTTCGCCGAGCACCTCCTCGGCCGCCCCGGCTGGCGGTTGCCGTGACCGGACCGACAGAATCGCCTTCGCAACCGCGAGAGGAAGCCCCATGACCACCGCCCGCACGTACGACATCGTCCTGTTCGGTGCCACCGGCTTCACCGGTGGCCTGACCGCCGAATACCTGGCGGCGCACGCCCCGGCGAAGACCCGCTGGGCCCTGGCCGGCCGTGACCGGGGCAAGCTCGAGGACCTGCGGGATCGGCTCACCGCCATCAACCCGGCCTGCGCGGACCTGCCGCTGCTGCACGCGGACGTGACCGAGCCGCAGAGCCTGCAGGACGTCGCGACGGCCACCAGGCTCGTCATCACCACGGTCGGCCCCTACATCGCCCATGGCGAGCCCCTGGTAGCGGCCTGCGCCGCGGCCGGCACCGACTACGTGGACCTGACCGGCGAGCCGGAGTTCGCCGACCTGATGTACGTCCGCTACCACGCGCAGGCGATGGCGACCGGAGCGCGGATCGTGCACGCCTGCGGCTTCGACTCCATCCCGCACGACCTCGGCGTGTACTTCACCGTCCGACAGCTCCCCGCGGACTCCCCCATCCGGGTCGAGGGCTTCGTCCGGGCCCACGGTTCGGCCTCCGGCGGCACCATCCATTCGGCGATCAATGCCTTCTCCCGCGGCCGGCAGACCCTGCGGGCGGCGCGGGCCCGGTCCCGGGTGGAACCGCGGCCCTCGGGCCGCGAGATCCGGATACACCGGGGCCCGTCCAGGTTCGCGCCGGCGCCCGGCGCGTGGGCACTCCCGCTTCCGACCATCGACCCGCAGATCGTGTGCCGTTCCGCCGGCCTGCTGGACTGCTACGGCCCCGACTTCGGCTATGGCCACTTCGCCGCGGTGAAGCACCTGACCACCGCGGTCGGCGCGGTGGCCGGCGTGACAGGACTCTTCGCGCTCGCGCAGCTGCCGCCGGCCCGCGGCCTGCTGCTCAAGGCCTTCCCGGCCGGCGAGGGTCCGTCGGCCGAGCGGCGGGCGAAGAGCTGGTTCAACGTGCGCTTCGTCGGCGAGGGTGGCGGGCGGCGCGTCGTCACCGAGGTCGCGGGCGGCGACCCCGGTTACGGCGAGACCGCGAAGATGCTCGCCGAGTCCGCGCTGTGCCTCGTCCACGACGACGTGCCGGTCACCGCGGGGCAGGTCACGACCGCCGCGGCCATGGGCGACGCGCTCATCGACCGGCTCCGGAAGGCCGGCATGACCTTCCGGGTCCTCAAGACCAGCTGACCCCGAACCCGGGTCAGGCGGCTTGCCGGCGGTCGGCGTCCAGGATGTGGTAGAGCAGCAGGAGCTGGGTGATGGCCAGGGGATCGCTCGTGGTTCCGTCCGCGAGCCGGCCCAGGGATCGCGGGATGCCGGCGCGGAGGTCGAGCCGTTGCCAGATGGCTTTCTTCACCATCCCCGACTCCTCCGGCGACACGTATCCGTGCACGTGCAGCGCGTCGACCGGACGGCCGTCGGTGTCGCGGTGCAGGCGCAGGTGCATCGTGGTCCGCTCGGCGGCCGGCTCGGCGTCCTTCACCACACCGGTGAGCTCCGGATGATCGATGGTCGGCCGCAGCAGGAGCTCGGCGGACAGGGGCGTTCCAGGCGGGTCACCGCGGCCGCTGATCGGCGCGAAGCGGACGACGATGTCGGCGAAGCGCCGCTGCGGACGGATGTAGGCGGTGCTCTCCGGCTCGCGGCAGAGGAGTTCGGCACGGACCTGATCGGGGGCGTAGCCACGCTTGGCGCAGTCGCGCTGGATCTTCCAATCGGACCTCAGCGCCTCCGGCGGGTCGAGGAACACCGTGATGTCGAAGCAGGCGCGGGCCGCCCGGGTGTGCAGCGGAAGCAGGCCCTCCACGATCACGAAGTCCCGGGGCCGCACCAGCTCGGGCCGGACCAGCTGTCCGGTCGAATGGTCGTACACCGGCTTGAGGATCGGCTCGCCCATCGCCAGCAACTGCAGGTGCTGCTCCATGATGTCGATGTGGTTGCAGTCAGGGTGCAGCGCCGTGAAGGGCTTGTCCTTGCGCTCCTGCCGGTCATAACGGTGGTAGTCGTCCACGCAGACCGCGGTCATCCGGTCCGCGCCCAGACACTCGACGAGTCCCCGCGTGAGTGTGGTCTTGCCCGCCGCGCTGTCGCCCGCGATGGCCAGCATGACGGGACGCCGACCTGAGCCGAGCGCCCGGAGCATGTGCACGAGCCGATCGGCCACCTGGTCCTCCGTCCCTGGACTCTCGCGTCGTCCCCCTGGACGGTACGGACGGGAAGCGGCCCCTTCTTCACCCCAACGGGGGAGAGGGAGGGGGATGTGCCCTACTCTGCGGTAGCGATCCTTGTTATGTTCCGGTGATGGCGGCCCCCGTGCGCGTGGTCCTGGTCGACGACCAGGAGATGATTCTCGCCGGTCTGTCCGCTATGCTCGCCGGCTTCCCCGGCCGGGTCCGCGTGGTGGGCCAGGCCGGCACCTCGGCCGAGGCGATTCGCCTGGTCACTACCCTGCGGCCCGACATCGTGCTCCTGGACGTCCGCTTGGGCGGGGAGAGCGGGCTGGACCTGTGCAGATCCCTGACCGAGCGGGCCCCGGACACCCGAGTCGTCTTCCTGTCGGTGTACGACGACGAGCCGTACGTCTTCGAGGCCCTGCGCGCCGGCGCCTCCGGTTACCTGCTCAAACGGGTGGACGGGCCCGAGCTCCTGCGGCGGCTCGAGGAGGTCGTGGGCGGGGAGACCGTAGTGGACCCGACGCTCGCCGGCCGGATGGCCGTGAGCGCGGCGCGCATGCGGCGCGGGGAGTTCTGGCCAGGGGCCGACCGGGGCCTGACGCAGCGCGAGAGCGAGGTCCTGTCCTTACTGGTGACCGGCCTGTCCAACCGGGCCATCGCGGGCCGGCTCGTGCTGAGCGAGGAGACCGTGAAGAGCCACCTGCGCGGGGTCTACCGCAAGCTCGAGGTGAACGACCGCTCCGCGGCCATCGCGATGGCCCTGCGCGAAGGCCTGTTCCGATGACCGGCCCGATGCCGGGCGACCGGGCTCTCGCGCTGCTGGCCGAGCGCGGCGCGGACCTGCTGGCCCGCACCACGTCCGTGGCCTGTTCCGGCCGCGAGCTGCCCGACCTGGCCGACGAACTGGCCGGTCTGGTGGTGCGGTCGGCCAGCTCACTCACCTTCTGCCACGTGTACGTCCTGGACGAGGAGGAACGCACCCTCGAGAGCAGGGGGACGGCTCCGGCTCTGCTCGGTGAGGGCGACGTCGGCTGGGTCGCCGCGCACGGACTGGCTCGATCGCACGGCGACGGACGCGGAGCCGCACTGCCCGTACGCTCCGCGGAGACCGGCCGCACGATCGCCGTGATCGACGTCCGCACGGCGGACAGGTGCCCGGACGAAGACCTGGAGCTGGTGACCGCCCTGGCCGTGCTCTTCGCCCCCGTGCTCGCCTCGGGGCGGCGGCTGCGCACGGCGCGTGAGCGCGAGCACTCGGCCGAGCGCTTCGCGGAGCGGGCCATCGAGGTGCAGGAGGCCGAACGCGCCCGGGTGTCCCGTGACATCCATGACGGCATCGCGCAGCGCCTGGCCGGCCTGGGCTTTCACCTGTCGGCCGCCGAGCGAGCGCTGCCCGGCGACCCGGGCCGGGCGCGCGCCCAGATCAAGCTCGCCCGCACATTGTGCGAGCTCGCGGCCGCGGAGACCCGCGCCGCCATCGGTGGCCTGCGCCCGCCGGTGCTCGATGACCTCGGCCTGTCCGCGGCGCTGGCCACTCTCGCCCGGGAGGCGAGCCGGCGGCAGGCGTCCCTGAACGTCGGCGTGGCGGTGTCCGGAGAGCTGGAGGCCGAGCTCCCCGACCACCTCCAGACCGCGCTCTACCGCATCGCCCAGGAGGCGGTCGGGAACTGCCTCCGGCACGCCGCGGCGGAAGGCGTCGACATCGTGCTGGCGCAGGGCCGGGACCGGGTGATCCTCACCGTCATCGACGACGGCCGGGGCTTCCCCGTACAGGACGTGTTCGCCCCGGACCGTTCGCCCGGCACCTATGGCCTGCGGGGTATGGCCGAACGCGCGGAGCTGCTCGGCGGCCGCCTGAGCGTGACCAGCAGGCCCGGTGCGGGCACCACCGTCCGGGCGACCATTCCGGTCCCTTCCGAACGGGACGGGACATAGATTAACCTCGCGATCAACGCTCCACGTCCGTCGTCGTCCTCGCTGGTCCCCCCGCCCCTGGATCACCAGGAGTCCCGTGACAGCCGTCCTAGTCGTGATGTGCCTCGTGGTCGGAGCCCTGGAGCTGTACGCGAGCAGGCGTGCCCGCAACCAGGCCGAGGCCTTCCAGCACCGGATCGACGAGCTGAAGACTCAGGTCGGCAAGCAGAGCAACGTCCTGGTCACGGTCGGGGAGCAGCTCACCGCCGAGGTCGCCCGGGTCAAGCGGGAGGTCCTGCCCGGGATGGACTCCCGCCTGCGGCACAACACGCTGCAGCTCCAAGAGTTCAAGGACCTGCTCCGCCAGGCCGACGACCACCTCAGAGCCCAGTCGACGCGCCTGCACGAGCTCGAGCAGCAGAAGATCATCTTCTCGGCGCTCCGGCGCAAGCTCACCGACGTCGAGGCCGCGGTGCGCCCGCTGCTGCGCGACGGGGCCGGCGGCGGCGGCGAGGACAGGGTGGAGACAGCGCTCAGCCGGATCTCCGATCTGGAGCGCGGCGACGACCAGATCCAGGAGTTGCAGCACGACCTGACCCGCGCGCTCGAGGACGTCGAGGACGCGGTGGCCGATCTGCTGCGCTTCACCGCCGATGAGCTCGACGAGAAGGTGACCGCGTCGCTGACCGGCCGGCCCGCCGAGGGCGTGACCGTCGCCGGCCGGCTGTTCTCCCATGATCCGCAGCTGCGCGACATCCTGGCCGCGGTGTACGAACACTGCGTGGGGGCGAACCTCCTCAGCATCCGGTTCAAGACCACCGATGGCGCGCCCGAGCGGCTGCGCTACTTCCTCGCCGGGCGCAGCATGGCCGAGCTCGCCCGGGGCTACGCGGCGCTACTCATCTCGATCGGCATGGACCTGGATCGCGGCCTGGCACAGCCGGACGACGCGGTGGCCCTGCGGGCCATGCTGCGGACCCTGAACGAGAGCATCGGGGCCACCGCTCAGATCGGCCCTCTGATCGTGGTCCGCACACCCGAGAGGCTGGTGTGCGCCGTGCTGCGGCACACACAGGGCCTGGAATTCGACAGCTACGGGGTGCTGTGGGATCCCGCGGCGACGGCCGAGTGGCTGAGCCGGCTGCCGGCGCATCAGGTCTGGGATCTGACCGCCTGGGCCGCCGCCCGGCCGGAGGCGTAGGCCCGCACCACCCCCGGGGTCCGGCCGCCGAACCGCACGAACAGGGGGCATGTCGCCGACCGGCTGACGGGGTCGACCTCCACGCACAGCCCGACACCCCGATCCGGGTCGAACAGGACCACGTTCTCCACGGCCCGGGCCGCGCGGACCGCCGGGCCGACCGACCCTTCGTCGGCGGCGGCGAAGAGCGAGTCGAAGGTCAGCCTCCGCGCATAGCGCAGGAGACCCGCGGCGTCCACGATCCGGGTGCCGACCGCCGTGGGCTCCCCCGCGATCACGATGCCGACGGACCGCACGTCCCGGCCCCGGACATAGATCTCGCGGCGCGGAGCGGCTGGCACGGCCCGCCGGCCGAGGGACAGGACGAACCCGGACCGGGCACTGAGGAACACCGGAACGCCGGCCATCGAGGAACGCCCGGCGAAGCGCACCGAACCGGCGGAGACCTCACAACCGGGCAGGACCGCCGCAGCGCCTCGGACGAGCAGCTTCCAGACGGCCCGGTCGGGCAGGCCGGCGAGAAAGGCCGCCCCCGTGCCGGGCGAGGGGCCCGGCGGGCCCTCGCCCGCGGTGCGCATGCGGCCATCTTGCAGGGCCGCACCGGCTGGGGACAAGGGGCCGGAATCGGACAGGAGATCAGGACTCCGGCGGTGTCCCGCGCGGGTCCGGGCCCTTCCCCAGCACGCGGGCGAGTGCCCGCGCCACCTCGTCGGACAGTCCCGCCGCTCCCGAGGCCTCATGAGCGGCCGTCTCGGAGCCCTCGTCCGCCGCGGCTACATCGGCCTCCGTGCGCGCCATGCGCACCTGGCCGCACTGCCGGCACTCGACCTCGCCGAGCCGGCGGACGAGCACGGTTGAGCCACAGGCCGCACACCTGTCGAGATCATCGGTCCAGCCGTGAACGGCCTGGCAGCCGGGACAGATCAGTACGAGCCGATCCGCCCGTACCCCGCGTTTCCACGGGCTGGCGCCCCGCACCGGGTCCGTCTGCCTCGCCCCGCACCTGTAGCAGGGCATCGCGCCTCCATACCGGTCCGGCCTCCTTGGAGGGAGACCGGCCCGAGGCCGGCCCGCCAGGTTCCGAACCACCGGCGGGCCCTCCCGGCACGAGAGGGCCCAGCCGCCGGATCAGAGCTCGACGAGAGCCTTGCGATAGTCGTTGATGTCGCGAGCGTCGGGGATCGCGTTGGCGACCTTCCAGCGCACGACACCCTCCTTGTCGATGATGTAGGTGCCTCGGGTGGCCAGGCCCGCCTTCTCCTCGAAGACGCCGTAAGCCTGCGCCACCGCGCCGTGCGGCCAGAAGTCCGACAGCAGGGGGAACTCATAGTTCTCCTGCTCGGCCCACGCCCGATGCGCGAACATCGAGTCGACCGACACGGCCAGCACCTGGACGTCTTCCTGGTCCCCCAGCGTGGGCAGCTCATCCCGGATCACGCACAGCTCACCGGTGCAGACGCCGCTGAACGCCAGCGGATAGAAGATCAGCACCACGTGCTTCTTCCCGCGGAAGTCCGACAGCTTCACCGGCGTGCCGTGCTGGTCCTTGAGCTCGAAGTCGGGCGCGCTGTCGCCAACCTCAATCGCCATGAGGACTCCTTTCGTCAACCTGAGAGAGAGATCGTTCAGACGCAAGTCTGACAGTCCCCCAGGTGGACGCACTCAGCGGCGGGTCTTCGGGGCCACCAGGCGGGTGCCCGACCAGTCACTTGCGGCGCTCACGCTGCTGGTCTGTGACAGCCCGGCGATCGGGGCGGCCTCGCCGATGTCACTCGGCTCGACATGCCCGTCCCGGCCGGCCTTGGGTGTCAGCAACCAGACGTGTCCCCCGCCCGTGACGGCGGTCATCGCGTCGATCAGGCCCTCCACCAGATCGCCGTCCTCGTCGCGCCACCACAGCAGCACGACATCGACTACTTCCTCGTAGTCCTCGTCGACCAGCTCGCTTCCCGTGACCGCCTCGATTGAGCTGCGGAGCTCCTCATCGCAGTCGTCGTCGTAGCCGATCTCCTGCACCACCTGGCTGGCCTTGAAGCCGAGCCGTTCGGCCAGGCTGCGCTCAGTCTGCGCCTGACCCGCGGTCGCGCTCACGAACGTCCTCCCAATGTCGTCGGGCCGCACAGTATTGTCCGGTCCCCTCCGGGACCTTTCAGCTGCGCCGTGCGGTATTGCGGGACAGTCCACACAAGTGACCGCCCCTAGCGCAAGTGTCTAACCGGCATCTGAATGAACCTGGCCACTACAGTCAGGCTCCCGCGAGGAAGGACAGCCGCACCTGACGGTCCGCATTATCGACATTCAGGTCCACGATCGACACGGACTGCCATGTACCGAGTGCCATCCGTCCATCAATGACAGGAATCGTCGCATACGGCGGCACCAGCGCGGGCATCACGTGAGATCGCCCGTGCCCGCGAGATCCGTGGGCGTGCCGCCACCGGTCGTCGACCGGCAAAAGATCTTCCATTGCCGCGATCAGGTCCTCGTCGCTCCCCGCCCCGAGCTCGATCAGGGCGACGCCGGCCGTGGCGTGCGGGACGAATACGTGCAGCAGCCCGTCACCTCCGGCCGAGCCGGCGAACTTCTCGCATTCGGCCGTGATGTCGCACACCGCCTCCTTGCCGCCCGTCGCCACGTTGATCACTGTCGTCCTCATGACATATGTCTACCCCGTTGACACCGAACACGCCCGGTGCCGGGGTCAGACCTCCCCGTTGTTCTCGGCGCGGCGGGCTTCGACCACGGCGTCCGGCCCCGGGAACACGAGCCCGGTGTGTCCGTCGTCGAACCGCACGACAAAAGGCGGCTCGCCCCCGTTGCCACGCACCTCGATGATGTCTCCGTTCTTGTCCGGCTGTCCCACCGTGTTCCGGTGGACGTGCAGCCGGTCTCCCACTATCGCCTGCATGTGACCAGCCTCTAACGAGTTCGGCCGCAGGCCAAGAGGGGGAAGGAAGATCTGCGCGTTCCTGCAGGTTACCGTGTAGTAGAGATGCGTTAGCGGTCATGACGTACCACCATGGACACACCAACATCGACGAACAGTCGCAGCAGAATCAGGCAAGCAAGAGGGGACCCTGTGGCTTCCGGACGCCAGCGCTTTTCGATCATCAGCGACGGCCTTCCGAGCCAGCTCCCGGACATCGACCCCGATGAGACCCGGGAATGGCTCGAATCGCTGGACACGGTCATCAAGACCGAGGGACGCGACCGCGCCCGTTATGTGATGCTCCGGCTGCTGGAACGCGCCCGCGAGCAGCAGGTCGGCGTCCCCAGCCTGCGCAGCACCGACTACATCAACACCATCCCGCCAGAGCGTGAACCCTGGTTCCCCGGCGACGAGCACATCGAGCGGCGCGTCCGCGCCTACATCCGGTGGAACGCGGCGATCATGGTGTCGCGGGCCAACCGGCCCGAGCTCTCGGTCGGCGGGCACATCGCGACCTACGCCTCCGCCGCGTCGCTCTACGAAGTCGGCTTCAACCACTTCTTCCGGGGCAAGGACCACGGCGAGTCGGGCGACCAGGTCTACATCCAGGGCCACGCGGCTCCGGGCATCTACGCTCGCGCCTTCCTGGAGGGCCGGCTGCCCGAGGAGCGGCTCGACGGCTTCCGTCAGGAGATCTCGCACCCGGGCGGCGGCCTGTCCTCCTACCCGCACCCGCGCCTCATGCCGGACTTCTGGGAGTTCCCCACGGTGTCCATGGGCCTGGGCGCCATCGGCGCGATCTATCAGGCCCGGTTCAACCGGTACCTCCTGGCCCGCCAGGTCAAGGACACCTCCCGGTCGCACGTGTGGGCCTTCCTCGGCGACGGTGAGATGGACGAGCCCGAATCGCTCGGCGCCATCGGCATGGCCGCCCGCGAGGAGCTCGACAACCTGACGTTCATCGTCAACTGCAACCTGCAGCGGCTGGACGGGCCCGTACGCGGCAACGGCAAGATCATTCAGGAGCTGGAGTCGTTCTTCCGCGGTGCCGGCTGGAACGTCATCAAGGTGATCTGGGGCCGGGACTGGGACCCGCTGCTGGCGCAGGACATGGACGGCGTGCTTGTCAACAAGATGAACACCACGCCGGACGGGCAGTTCCAGACCTTCTCGGTGGAGAAGGGCGGCTACACCCGCGACCGGTTCTTCGGCGACGACCCGCGGCTTCGCAAGATGGTCGAGCACCTGTCCGACGACGACATCAGCAAGCTGTCCCGGGGTGGGCACGACTACCGCAAGCTCTACGCGGCGTTCAAGTCGGCACGCGAGCACGTGGGCCAGCCGACCGTGATCCTCGCCCACACCATCAAGGGATGGACGCTCGGCCCGGACTTCGAGGCCCGGATGTCCAGCCACCAGATGAAGAAGCTCACCAAGAACGAGCTCAAGGACTTCCGGGACCGGCTCTTCCTGGAGATCCCGGACTCGGCGCTGGAAGCCGACCTGCCGCCCTACTTCCACCCGGGCAAGGACTCCGAAGAGATCCAGTACATGCAGGAGCGCCGGGCCGCGCTGGGTGGCTACCTGCCCAAGCGGGTCGTGCGGGCCAAGCCGCTCAAGCTGCCCGGCGACGCGGTCTACAGCGAGCTCAAGCAGGGGTCGGGCAAGCAGGCGGTCGCGACCACGATGGCGTTCGTCCGGCTCCTCAAGGACCTGATGAAGGACAAGGAGATCGGCCACCGGTTCGTGCCGATCATCCCGGACGAGGCCCGTACGTTCGGCATGGACTCGTTGTTCCCCACGGCGAAGATCTACGCGCCGCACGGGCAGACCTACGAACCCGCCGACCGGCACCTGATGCTGTCCTACAAGGAGTCCGAGAACGGCCAGATCCTGCACGAGGGCATCAGCGAGGCCGGCGCGATGGCCTCGATGACCGCCGCGGCGTCGGCCTACGCCACCCATGGCGAATACATGATCCCGATCTACAGCTTCTACTCGATGTTCGGGTTCCAGCGGCCCGGCGACCAGAGGTGGGCGCTCGGCGACCAGATGGGCCGGGGCTTCCTCCTCGGCGCCACGGCCGGCCGTACGACGCTCACCGGTGAGGGCCTCCAGCACGCCGACGGCCACTCGCCGCTGCTGGCCTCGACCAACCCGGCGTGCGTCTACTACGACCCGGCGTGGGCCTTCGAGGTCTCGCATATCGCGCAGGACGCGCTGCGCAGGATGTACGGCTCCACCGAGGAGCACCCGAACGGCGAGAACATCTTCTACTACCTGACGATCTACAACGAGCCCTATGTCCAGCCGGCGCAGCCGGAGGGCATCGACACCGCGGGGATCCTCAAGGGGCTCTACCACTACGCCGCGGCTCCGGCCGAGGGCGGCGACGGGGAGCGCCCGCGGGCGCAGATCCTCGCCTCCGGCGTGGCCGGCCGGTGGGCGCTCGAGGCGCAGCGGATGCTCGCCGAGGACTGGGGCGTCGCCGCGGACATGTGGTCGGCGACGTCGTGGAACGAGCTCCGTCGTGAGGCCATGGACTGCGACTCCTGGAACCTGCTGCACCCGGACGAGGACGAGCGGGTCCCCTACGTCACGCAGATGCTCGAGGCGGCGCCGGGCCCGATCGTGGCGGTGACCGACTTCATGCGGGCCGTGCCGGACCAGATCGCGCCGTGGGTGCCGGGTGACTTCTCCTCCCTCGGCACCGACGGGTTCGGTTTCTCCGACACCCGGGCGGCGGCCCGCCGGTTCTTCCACGTGGACGCCGCCTCGACGACCCTCGCGGTGCTGACCCAGCTGGCCCGGCGCGGTGAGGTCAAGCCGGAGACGCTGCAGGAGGCGATCGAGCGCTACCAGCTCGGTGCCGGCGCCGGTGCCGTCGTCGGCCCCGGCGCCACGCCGCCCGAGACGAACACCGACACCATGCAGGTCGGCTGAGCCGGCCGGACTCGCAGGCAGGCGCCCCCCGGTCACCATGACGGGGGGCGTTCTCCTTTGCGCTCTGTCCTCACCGCAGCGGGAGGCGCAGCCGGTGCAACCGCAGGGCCAGCTGCAGCTCCAGGGCCCGGTCGGGCTCCTGCCAGTCCGGCCCGAGCAGCTGCCCGATCCGGTCCAGCCGCTGGGTGACGGTGTTGACATGGATGTGCAGCCGCTCGGCGGTGCGGGACAGGCTGCCGCCGGTGCTGAAATAGGTCTCCAGCGTCTGTACGAGACCGGTACCGCGCCGGGTGTCATAGTCCAGGACCGCGCCGAGCGCCGAGGCCAGAAACCCCCGTACGTCCCGCTTGTCGCCGACCAGCAGGCCCACGAAGCCGAGCTCCTCCGAGCTCGCGGCCTCCCCACGGCGCCCGAGGGCGATCAGCGCGTCCGTACACCGCTGGGCCTCCTGAAAGGCCGCGGCGACCCGGTCGAATCCGGTGATGGGGCCCGCCGACCCCGCCGTGGCCGCGACGCCGAGCGACCCACCCAGCTCCTTGGCGACCCATCGCGCGACGGCGCCCGGATCCTGGCCGGGCAGCAGCAGGACCACCTCGTCGCCCCGG
This sequence comes from Streptosporangiaceae bacterium, assembly GCA_025964715.1. Taxonomy (GTDB): domain Bacteria; phylum Actinomycetota; class Actinomycetes; order Streptosporangiales; family Streptosporangiaceae; genus Actinomadura_C. Next base: position 31,402 of record JAOPYH010000375.1, read on the forward strand.
GTCGCGACGAGCCCGTGCTCCACGGCGGCGTGGGAGGCCGCCCAGAAGGCGGCCCGCTGGCGCAGGCCCTGACCATGGGGGCCCCGTTCCGCATCGGCCGGACGCGCCACGACGACGACATGCGGGGCCTCGGCGTCGACGCTGACCAGCCGTGCCCTGCGCGCCAGCGCGTCCGGATCGGCCAGCCGCCCGGCGAGGAGGTCGTCGAGCAGCTCTCCCCGCACGCGTCCCTCGGCCTCGGCGACGCTGCGGCCGAACAGCAGCAGGATCGCCGTGACGAGGGCGGCGCGCTCCAGGATCCGCTCGTCGGCGTCTGTCACGTCGAAGTCGGTGCGCAGGACCAGCGTGCCGAGGGTCTCGGCACCGGCCGCCACCGAGGCGACCCAGAGTGCTCCGCGCCGGACCGTACGCCCCATCCCGAGAGAGGACGCCGACGCGGCGGCCACCTCGGCCTCGTCCAGGTCCGCGACCGAGCCGACCGCGGCCAGCCGCCGGCCGTCGGCGTCCAGCACCACCAGCCCGCCGCCCAGCACGTCGGTGACGACCGCGGCCACGTCCTCGACGCCACCGCCCCGCACCACGACGTCGGTCATGCGGTCGTGCGCCAGCGCGGCCCGCTCCACCGACGCGCTGTGGGCCCGGATGAACTCGTTCGCGGAGCTGAGCTCCTCGAGCGCGGCCCGGGTCTCCTCTAGCAGGCGGGCGTTGTCCATGGCCACGGCGGCATGCGCGGCCAGGGAGCAGAGCAGCACCACCTCCTCCTGGACGAAGGGCCGGGCACTGCGGTTGGCCGCGAAGAGCACACCGAGAACCTTCGGGCCCAGGCGCATGGGCACACCGAGGATCGCGACGATGCCCTCCTCGTCCACGGGACCGTCGATCGAGGTGAGGTGACGGAAGCGGGCGTCGGCGAAGTAGTCCGGGGTCGTGTAGGGCACCGCCGTCTGGGCGACCAGGCCGCCGAGACCCGCACCCACCGGCAGGCGCAGCGTCCGGAAGGACGCCGAGACCGAGCCGTCGGTGACCCGCATGTAGGTGTCGCCACGCTCGTCGTCGTGCAGGGTCATGTAGGACACGTCGGTCTTGAGCAGCCGGCGGGCCCGGTGCACGATCGCCTCGAGCACGGCGTCGAGGTCGCGCAGCCCGGCGAGGTCGCTGGCGGTGTCGAACAGCGCCGAGAGCTCGGCCTCTCGGCGGGCGCGCCGTTCCAGCAGCGCCCGCACCCGCAGCGCCGAGACCTTGGCCTGCTCGAGCTCCGCCAGCACCTCTGTGCTCGCGCCCGCCGCGCGGGCCTCGATCAGCGGCCCTTCGAACTCGATCGGCGTGGCTTCGCGGGCCAGCAGCTCGAGGAAGGTCCGGCTCGACATGCGATCCATTGTGCGCTTCCTCAGGACGCCGTCCATCCGCCGTCGATCGTCAGTGAGGCGCCGGTGATCATGGACGCGTGCGGCGAACAGAGGTAGGCGACGAGCTCGGCCACCTCGTCGGGCTCGATCAGCCGCTTGATCGCCGCCCTCGCCAGCATGACCCGCTCGACGACCTGCTCGGGCGGCAGGTCGTGGGTGCGGGCCTGGTCGGCGATCTGGTCCTCCACGAGGGGCGTACGGACGTAGGCGGGGTTCACGCAGTTGGAGGTGACGCCGTGCGGCGCCCCCTCCTGGGCGATGACCTTGGAGAGTCCTTCGAGCGCGTGCTTGGCGGTGACATAGGCCGACTTGAACGGGGAGGCGCGCAGGCCGTGCACGGACGAGATGTTGATGATCCGGCCCCACTCCCGCTCGTACATGCCGGGTAGTGCCCGGCGCACGATCCGGAAGGGCGCCTCGACCATGATCCGCAGGATCCGCGCGAACTGCTCCGGCGGGAACTCCTCGATCGGCGCCACGTGCTGCAGCCCCGCGTTGTTCACGATGATGTCGGCGACGGGATCCAGCTCCTCGACCGCGGCCATGTCGGCCAGGTCCACCGCCCTGGCGGTGGCGCCGATGTCCGCGGCGGCCTCCATGGCCGCGTCCTCGCGGATGTCGAGGAGCACCACCTCGGCCCCCGCGGCGGCGAGCCGGCGGGCACAGGCCCGGCCGATCCCGCTCGCGGCCCCGGTCACGAGGGCGCGCCGGCCGGCCAGATCGAGGTCGGCGGACGCGCGGGCCGCCGCATGCGGAGTGAAGCTCGTCATGGACGCGAACCTACGGAGGCCGCTGTGGCGGGCACATGTGCGGAGCCGACATATTCGGGGGGTCTGCGGTGTGGCCCTCGCTCCAATGGATCAAGGCCCCGGGTCGCCATAGCGACCTTCTTCCTTGATCGTCTTCGTTGGAGGGCTCCGGTTGTCGCTCCCGGAGGGCGTCCGGCAGACGGTGATCGGACGCAAGGGGGCACGCCTACCGATGGACCGGGACAACCGCACCGTGGCCCGCGGCGAGGTGCTCTCAGGGGAGTGGATCAAGGGCCGGGGTCGCTATGGGTGCCCCGGCCCTTGATCCACTCGGAGGTCTAGCCTCCTAGGGCCTTGACCATGGCCATGATGGCCTGCATCTGCTTGCCGGCTTTGACGTCGTAGGACGCGTCGCCGCCGTAGCCCCACCAGTTCCAGCACCCGTTGGGGTTGCCCAGGGTCCAGCTCGCGGTGGCCTGCGGATAGAGCACCACCATCGCGTTGGTGTCCGCGTATTCGTTGAGGTAGGCCTTGTCGAGGAACTGGTTGCCGACGGTGCCATAGCTCTGCAGGCAGCCGTGCAGCGCGACCATCAGCCGGCAGCCGGCACCGTCCGAGCAGCCCTTGGGCACATAGGCGAATCCGTTGGTGCCCATGCTGATCGCGGCGGCACTCCCGCCCGGGGCATAGGCGTTCTGGCCGAACTGGATCAGCTTTCCGTTCAACGCCGAGGCCGGTGCGCTGACGCCACCGAACAGGTGGCCGAGCATCGCCTGCTGCGGGTTGTCCCCACAGGTGTTGAGGTACGGGCTGTAGCTCGACGTGCAGGGATTGGGCCCGAGCGGGCTGACCCAGGAGTGCCCCGCCTGCGAGGTCTTGTTGTAGGACACCCGGCTGCCGAAGTCCCCATAGAACGTGGCGAGGGCGTCGTTGACCGGCTCCTTGACCGTGGAGTCGCTCCGACCGTGATAGATCCAGACCGGGTCGCCCGACAGGTTGCCCACCGGGTCGATCCGGCCCTGCTGGGCCCGGTCGCGCGCGGTCTGCTCCAGCTGCCCGAGGTTGATGGCCTGCAGGTTGTTCATGCAGGCCAGCTGCGCCGTGTTGACGTCGCCCTTGGCGCAGCCGTACGGCCCGGCGGCGAAGATACCGGCTCCGCGGAACGTGGACGAGTAGGCGACGTGCAGCTGGGTGGCCAGGTAGCCGCCGGAGGAGACCCCCGAGGCGTAGACGCCGCTGATGGACAGCCGGGTGAGCGAGCCGGGCGTCGGCGGGGGCACCGCCGCATCGGCCGGGGTGGTGCCGAGCCCGGTGGCCACCAGGCCGGCGCAGGCGAGTGCGGTCAGGGCACGGCGAAGAACGGATTTCATGCTGACCTCTTCCTGTGGGCGGGGTCCGCCGGCCGGGTCAGCCGGTCAGCGAACAGGTGTTGGCGAGGTCCCCCGAGGTCGGTCGCGCCAGAGTCGCGCTCGGCGGCGGCGCCTGGCCCCCGGTCGTCCAGCTCTCCATCGCCGCGAAGCCCATGCGGAGGCAGGGCAGGAGGGGACGGAGCCGGTCCGGGTAGGCGTCGTACAGCCCGTCGACGTGATTGCCGCCCTCGACCCGGTAGTACCGGTGCAGCCGTCCGCCGCCGTGCTGGCCGATCATGCGGGCGTAGACGTCGGAGTCCGTGGTGATCGGCAGCAGGGTGTCGAGTGTGCCGTGCAGCGTGATGAGCGGTTTGTGGATGCGCCCGGTCAGCGCGATCCGGGCCACCGCCCGGCGTACCTCCGCGGGCCGTGCGGCGTAGTCGTAGTCCGCGTCGCAAGCCGGCGTGCCGGAGGCGCAGAACGGCGTGCCCGCCTCAGCGGCGCCGTCGTAGGAGGGATCGAGCTCCTCGCGGTAGATCCGCTGGGTCAGGTCCCAGTAGACCTTGTAATGGAAGTCCCAGAGGAACTCCGACCCCGGCGCGAAGCCCGCCTTCAGGATCTCCGCGTGCGCCGCGGGGTCCCCCGTGGCGGCGTAGCGCGGATAGGCACGGAGCGCGGCCGGCAGGTAGGTGAGCAGGTTCGGCCCGCCGGCCCGCCACAGCGTGCCCTCCGCGTCGAGGCCGCCGTCGTACAGCCACGGACGGTTCTCCAGTTGCCACCTGACCAGGTAACCGCCGTTGGAGATGCCGGCGGCATAGGTCCGGCGCGGCACGCTCCCGTACCGCTGCGCCAGCAGGAGCTTGGCGGCCACGGTCAGCTGCGTGACCCGGTCGTTCCACTCCACGATCGCGTCGCCGGGCCGGGTGCCGTCGCGGTAGAAGTCGGCGCCGCTGTTGCCCTTGTCGGTGGCCGCGAACGCATAGCCCTTGGCGAGGACCCAGTCGGAGATCGTGAAGTCGTTCGCGTACTGCCGCCGGGTGCCCGGCGCGCCGGCGACCACGAGGCCCCCGTTCCAGTGGTCCGGCAGCCGGACGACGAACTGGGCGTCGTGGTTCCAGCCGTGCAGCGTGTTGAAGGCCGAGGAGTCCGGAAAGTATCCGTCCAGCTGGATGCCCGGCACCCCGGAGGGGTTGCGCGCTCCGGCCGGATGCAGGCCCGCCCAGTCGGCGGGGACGGTGTGGCCGGTCTTCGTGGTTCCGGCCGTCGTGAGGTCGTCCAGGCAGGCGGCGACCTGCTTCTGCGCGCCCGGGACCGTGATCCGGTCGATCCGCGCGCAGTGCCCGGGCGCCGCCCCGGGTCCGGTGGCGGCGGAGGCCACCGGGGCCGTGCCGATGACCAGCGCCACCGCTGCGGCGAGGGTTCTGCGGATGGGCGCCATCGGGGCTCCTCGGGGGGCTCACGCGGTTACAGATCAAGCCAGCCGGTTCAAGCCGGTAGAGCCGGACCGTACGGCTGCGGCGGGGGCCTTCCTACGTGGCCGGGCCACATATCGGCAGAGCCCGCGGTGTGACGACACGTCAGGCCCATCGCGGTGTGGATCACCCCCGTAGCCGGGGTGGCGAATATGTGCCGGAGTCACATGGCCCGCCTCACGGCCGAGACCTAGCGTTCCCCCGACAACAGCCGGGTGTGCCCTGCATCACACCGGGTCACCCCATGAAGACATGAAGAGGCGAGGAGGGCCTATGACGATGGCCCCCATCCTGACGGCCCGGGGACTGGCGAAGGAGTTCCGCGGCTTCCGGGCCGTCGACGGTGTGGACCTCGACATCGCCGAGGGTGGAGTGCACGCGCTGGTCGGGCCGAACGGGGCCGGCAAGACGACTCTGTTCAACCTGCTCACCGGGTTCCTCAAACCCACCGCCGGACGCATCGCCCTCGGCGACAAGGACCTCACCGGCAGCAGCCCCGAGCAGATCGCGCGGCTCGGCGTCGCACGCTCGTTCCAGATCACCAGCCTCTTCCCGCAGCTGACGCCGCAGGACCATCTCGAGCTGGCACTGGCCGGCTCGACGACGCTGGGATGGCGGTTCTGGCGCTCCGACCGGGTGCTCACCCGCTTCCGGGACCGCGCCGCGGAGCTGCTCGAGCAGGTCGGCCTGGCCGATCACGCCGAGGTGCCGGTGGCCACCCTGGCGTACGGGCGCAAGCGGGCTCTCGAGCTCGCGCTCGCCCTCGCGCTCGACCCCCAGGTGCTGCTGCTCGACGAGCCGACGGCCGGCATGGGCCTGGAGGACGTCGACCGCACGGTGGCCCTCATCGATCGCGTGCGCGAGGGCCGGACCGTCGTGCTCGTGGAGCACAACATGAAGGTGGTCTCCAGCCTCGCCGACCGGGTCACCGTCCTGCAGCACGGCCAGGTGCTCGTGGAGGGACCGTACGCCGAGATCCGCCGGGACCCGCGGGTGATCAGCGCCTATCTGGGAGACGCCGATGTTGCGCATTGACCGGCTGTCGGCCTGGTACGGCGAGGCGCAGGTGCTCCGCGACGTATCCCTGGAGGTCGGCGAGGGAGAGATCGTCACGCTGGTCGGCCGCAACGGCGCCGGAAAGACGACGCTGCTGCGCTGTGTGATGGGCCTGCACGGCCGCTCGACCGGGGCGATCGGCTTCCTCGGCGGCGACATCTCCGGGCAGGCCGCACACCGCCGGGCCCGCCGCGGGCTCGGCTATGTGCCCGACGACCGGGGCGTCTACGCCACCCTGAGCGTGGAGGAGAACCTCCTGCTCCCGCGGCCGGTCGGCCCCGATCCGTGGTCGCTGGACAAGGTGTATGAGACGTTCCCGAGATTGCGGGAACGCCGCCGCTCCCCCGGAACCAAGCTCTCCGGCGGCGAGCAGCAGATGCTGGCCCTGGCACGGGTGCTGCGGATGGGCGCCCGGCTGCTCCTGTGCGACGAACCCACCGAGGGCCTTTCCCCGCTCATCGTGCAGCAGATCGGCGACATCCTGCGCGCGGTCAAGGCGCAGGGCGTGACCGTGCTGCTGATCGAGCAGAACGTGCACTTCGCCCGGACCGTGGCCGACCGGCACTACCTGCTCGCGGAGGGCCGGGTGATCGAGTCCTTGGACAACTCCGAGATGCGCGCCCGCGAGACCGAACTGCTCGAATACCTCGGAATCTGAAGGAGACGCACCATGAGACGCACGCGTCGTACGGCCGCGGTCGCGGTCACGGCGGCACTGCTGGCGGGCTGCGCCGGCGGGCCGGGCGGGGGCGGAGGCAAGATCAGCGACGGCAAGGTCGTGCTGGCGGTGCTGAACGACCAGTCGGCCATCTATGCCGACCTGTCCGGCAAGAGCAGCATCGAGGCCGTCAAGATGGCGGTCGCCGACTACCGGGCCAAGTACGGCGGCAAGGCGGTCGCGAAGAAGATCGACGTCATCTCGGCCGACCATCAGAACAAGCCGGACATCGCGAACACCAAGGCGCAGGAGCTGTACGACCGGCAGCGCGCGGACGTCATCCTGGACGTGCCGGCGTCCTCGGCGGCGCTCGCGGTCGCCAATGTCGCCAAGTCCAAGAAGAAGATCTTCATGGACATCGGGGCCGCCACCACGGCGCTGGAAGGGCAGCAGTGCAACAAGTACACCTTCCACTACGGCTACAACACGCACATGCTGGCGCACACCGGTGACGCCGTGACCAAGGACGGCCGCAAGAACTGGTACCTCGTCTACCCGGACTACGCGTTCGGACAGGACATGCAGAAGAGCTTCAACGCGGCCATCACCGGCGCCGGCGGCAAGATCATCAAGGCCGACCCCACGCCGTTCCCGAACGACAACTTCTCCACGTTCCTGCTCAAGGCCCCGGGCCTGCGCCCCAAGCCGGACGTACTCGGCGGCATGCAGGCCGGCGGTGACCTGGTCAACCTGGTGAAGCAGTACAACGAGTACAAGCTGCGCGACAAGGGCATCGACCTGGCCGTCGGTCTGATGTTCATCACCGACATCCACTCGCTCGGCCCGGACGCCCTCGCCGGCACGAAGTTCAGCGACGCGTGGTACTGGAACGGCAGCCCGGACAACCGCGCGTGGGCGGACAGGTTCCAGGCCAAGACCGGCAAACGCCCGAGCTTCGCGCACGCGGCGAACTACTCCGCCGCGACGCAGTATCTCGAGGCCGTGCAGCAGGGTGGCACGGACAAGTCGGACGCGGTGGTGCAGCGGCTCGAGGGCAAGAAGTTCAACGACGTGTTCGCCAAGAACGCGACGATCCGCGCCGAGGACCACCTGCTCCTGCATGATTCGTATCTCGCCCAGGTCAAGCCGTCCAACGAGGTCAAGGAGCCGTGGGACTACGAGAAGATCCTGAAGACCATCCCGGCGGCCGAGGCCTTCCAAGCGGCCGATCCCGCCTGCAAGCTCTAAAGAGGTCCGCGTGCTGCAACAGGCCTTCAACGGCCTGGTCGGCGGTGCCTTCTACGCACTGCTCGCCCTGGGCCTGTCCGTCATCTTCGGCATGCTCGGCGTGGTGAACTTCGCCCACGGCGCCTTCTACATGCTGGGAGCGTTCGGCGCCTACGTGCTGCTCAGCTCCTACGGCCTGAACTTCTGGATCGCGCTGGTCGTGGTGCCGCCGGCGCTGGGGCTCCTGGGCGTGGTGCTGGAGCGGCTGTTCATCCGGCGCCTCACCGGGCTGGACCCGCTCTACAACTTCCTCTTCACCTTCGGGCTCGCCCTGATCCTGCAGGACCTGGTGCGGCGGCAGTACGGGGTGCAGTCGCAGCCCTATCCACGCCCGCCGGCACTGTCCGGCTCGGTGGACCTCGGGCTGTTCGACTATCCCACCTACCAGGTCTTCGTGCTCGCCCTCTCGGTCCTGGTGTGCGTGGCGGTGTGGCTGGTCCTCGCCCGTACAAGGATCGGGATGGTGGTACGGGCCGCCACGGAGCGACCGGAGCTGACCCGGGCGCTCGGCATCGACGTGGGCCGCTGGGTCACGCCGGTGTTCGGCTTCGGTATCGCCCTGGCCGGGCTCGCCGGGGTGCTCGCCGCTCCGATGCGCGCCGTGAATCCCCTCATGGGAGCCGACCTGATCATCGTCGTCTTCGCGGTCGTGGTGATCGGCGGGCTCGGCTCCCTGTTCGGGTCCGTGGCCGCCGGGTTCGCGATCGGACTGGTGTCGGCGCTCGGCAACCTCTATGTCCCAGCGCTGTCCCAGACGCTGGTCTTCATCCTCATGGCCGCCGTCCTGCTGTGGCGGCCGGCCGGCCTGTTCGGACGCGAGGAGGCGCTGTGAGCCGGGAGGCGCTGTGTTGATCCGCCTGTTGTCCGGGTCGGCCCGGGGCCGGCTGCTGCTCGCCGCGGGGCTGGTGACCGCCCTGGCACTGCCCTGGGTCATCTATCCGCCGGTGGCGATGGACATCGCCTGCTGGGCGCTGCTCGCGGTCGCCGTGGACCTGCTGCTCGGCTTCACCGGGCTGCTGTCGTTCGGGCACGCGGCCTTCTGGGGCGGCTCTGCGTACGTATCCGGCCTGATCGCTGTGCACACCGGCCTCCCCTTTCCGGTGGCGGTGCTGGGCGGCGCCCTCTTCGCGGCGGCGCTGGCAGTGCCGATCGGCTATCTGTCGGTACGGCTGCGGGGCATCTACTTCGCCATGGTGACGCTGGCGTTCGCGCAGATGATGTACTTCGTCGCCAACCAGTGGCGGGGCCTCACCGGGGGCGAGAACGGCCTGCAGGGCATCCCTCGGGACTTCCTCGGGATGGACCTGTCCGACCCGTTCATCTTCTACTACGTGGCGCTGCCGATCGTGCTCCTCGGTCTGGCGCTGGCCTGGCGGATCACACGGTCCCCGTTCGGCCGGGTCATCATGTCCATCCGGGACAACCCGGCGCGGGCCCGGGCGCTCGGCTACCGGGTGGACCGCTATCGGCTGCTGTCCTTCGTGCTGTCGGCCTTCCTCGCCGGGCTGGCCGGTGGGTTGTACGCCATCAGTCACGGGTTCGCCTCACTCCAGGAGGTCTACTGGACCACGTCCGGGCAGGCCGTGATGATGGTCGTGCTCGGCGGCATCGGGACCCTGTGGGGCGGCGTCATCGGCGCCGGCCTCGTGGTCGAGCTCAACGACTACCTGGCCACGGCCGGCTTCGAGGAAATCGGCATCGTCACCGGAACGATCTTCGTCATCATCGTCATGGTGTTCCGCAAAGGCATCTGGGGCACCGCCCGCGCCTTGCTCGAGTGACGCGGGGGAACAGCGGACAACTGCAAGATCACCACTTCCCCGCCGTGATCTTGCAGTTGTCCGTGCGCGAACGCCGCGGCACATCACCGCAGGCGTTACGCGATCAAATTATCCATGACACCCCTTGACACAAAGCCATATCTCCCTTCATTTCAGTAGTGCCGTATGATCTTTCCACTCTCGCCATTTCCATTCCAACGGCAGCCGAATCGGGCCGACCGTCCCTCGGCGTGCAGATGACCAGGCACAACGGGATAAATCGTCACCTATAGGCGCGCCTGACGCTGTGTCGTCACTGCGTTCATTGACCGCCGGACTCATGACGAGTCCAGGCCAGCAGGTCGTCGGCGGTCATCGTGTTGACGACCTTTTCCGGCTCGACTCCGCACCTGGCCGCGCGCTCACATCCGTACGGCTGCCAGTCGAGCTGGCCCGGAGCGTGCGCGTCGGAGTCGATGGACAAGCGGCAGCCGGCCTCGACCGCCAGCCGCAGCAAGCGCTTGGGCGGGTCGAGCCGCTCCGGCCGCGAGTTGATCTCCACCGCGACGTCGTAGGCCGCACAGGCGGTGAAGACCAGGTCGGGATCGAACTCCGATTCCGGCCGCACCCCGCCGCGACGGCCGCCGCCCCTGACGATCCTCCCCGTACAGTGCCCGAGGACATCGACCCGCGGGTCGGAGATGGCCGTGACCATCCGCCGGGTCATGTCGGCGCGCGCCATCCGCAGCTTCGAGTGCACGCTGGCCACGACCACGTCGAGCCGGTCGAGCAGCTCCGGCTCCTGGTCCAGTGAGCCGTCCTCGCGGATGTCCACCTCGATGCCGGTGAGAATCCGGAACGGCGCCAGCTCCTCGTTGAGGCCGGCCACGACCTCCAGCTGCTTGCGCAGCCGCTCCGGCGACAGCCCGTTGGCGATCGTGAGCCGGGGCGAGTGGTCGGTCAGCGCGATGTACTCGTGGCCCAGGCCGCGCGCCGCCTCGGCCATCTCCCGGATCGGGCTGCCGCCGTCGCTCCAGTCCGAATGGGTGTGCAGATCCCCGCGCAGCGCCTGGCGGAGGGCCGCCGCCGCCTCTTCGAGCGGGGTGTCCTCGGTGGCCTCGAGCCGCCGCAGATATATGGGGACCTCGCCCCGCAGGGCCTCCTGGATCACGCCGGAGGTGACCTTGCCGATCCCCGGCAGATCCGTGAGCGTGCCCGCCTCGGCCCGCTGGGCGAGCTCGGCCGGGGGCAGCCCCTCCGCGAGATTCGCGGCCGTGCGGAAGCTCCGCACCCGGAAGGTGGGCTCGAGCGCCCGCTCGAGCAGGAACGCTATGCGGCGCAGTGCCTCGACCGGATCCACACCTCAGAACCGTACGCCCGTACCGCCCCGCGCGACAGAAACCACAGGCCCCGGCCGTGGCGGCCAGCGTGGAGCATCGCCCCGAAGGTGGCACTCTTGGGGGCGTGGACAGCACGAGTGACGCGGCCATCAGGGAGCAGACGACCAAACATCTCGAGGAGGCGATGGGAAGCTTCGGCACCGCCGCACTCGCCCGGATGGAGGAGCAGCTCCCCTGGTTCCGCCGGATGCCGGCGGAGCACCGATCCTGGATCGGGCTGGTCGCGCAGGCCGGGATCGCGGCGTTCGTGGAGTGGTTCAAGAACGCCGAGAAGACCCGCCCGGCCATCGCCGGCGAGGTGTTCGGCACCGCCCCACGTGAGCTGATGCGCGCGGTACGACTGCAGCAGACGGTCGAGATGGTGCGCGTCATCATCGACACGGTCGAGAGCCGGCTGGACGAGCTCGCCGCACCGGGCGGTGAAGTGCAGCTGCGGGAGGCGATCCTTCGTTACACCCGGGAGGTCGCCTTCGGCGCGGCGGCCGTCTATGCCCGCGCCGCCGAGACCCGGGGCGCGTGGGACGCCCGGCTCGAGGCGCTCATCGTCGACTCGCTGCTGCGCGGCGAGGTCGACAACAGCCTGCACTCCTGGGCGGCGGCGCTCGGCTGGTCGTCCAAGCCGGTCGTGGTGGTGGCCGGGTACATCCCGGACGAGGAGTCCGAGACCATCATCGACCAGATCCAGGTGGCCGCGCGCCGCGCCCGCGTGGACGTGCTCGCCGGAGTCCAGGGACACCGGGTCATCGCCATAGTCGGCGGCGCGGAGGACCCGCTGGCCGCGGCGCGGCCGATAGCCGCCAAGTGCGGACCGGGCCCGGTCGTCGTCGGACACCAGGTGGCCGACCTGTACGGCGCCACCGCCTCCGCCCGCGCGGCCCTCGCCGGGCTGCAGGCGGCCATCGCCTGGCCCGACGCACCGCGTCCCGTGCACGCCGCCGACCTCCTCCCCGAGCGCGCGCTGGACGGCGACGACGAGGCGCGCCGCTATCTCGTCGAGCAGGTGTACGAGCCGATGTGCGCGGCCGGCGCCCCGCTGCTCGACACCCTGACGACCTATCTCGAACAGGGCTCCTCGCTCGAGGCGACGGCCCGGCTCCTGTTCGTCCATCCGAACACGGTGCGTTACCGGCTCCGTCGCGTCACCGAGCTCACCGGCCTCGTTCCCACCGACGGACGGGCTGCCTTCACCCTGCGGATCTCGCTGGCGCTCGGACGGTTCTCCGCTCGCTTTGAGTCACGACCCGGTGGCGCTACGTAGGTAGGAAATCTTTACCGGCATGGCGACCGCTGAAATGCCACGCAGCCGGGCGTTGTAGGACACGTACAAAGCCGTGCCGCCAAACTTCGTACTGATCCGCATCCACGTGTGCAATGTCTACAGTGCAGGGTGGACACGTGCTCCTCATCGCCGCGCCCGGCCAGGGTGCCCAGACGCCCGGATTCCTGCAGCCATGGCTGGAGGTGCCCGGCATCGCCGAACGCCTCGAGTGGTGGTCGGCGGTCACCGGGCTGGATCTGGTGCGCTACGGAACGATCGCCGACGCCGAGGAGATCCGCGACACGGCGGTCGCGCAGCCACTCTTGGTGACCGCCGCGCTCGCCGCCGCCGAGGCACTGGGTCTTCGCACCGGCGGCCCGGCGGAGGCCGGGGACCGCATCGTGCCGGACGCCGTCGCCGGGCACAGCGTGGGAGAGCTCGCAGCGGCCGCCATCGCGGGGGTCCTGTCCCCCGAGGCCGCACTGGTGTTCGTACGGGAGCGCGGCCGGGCCATGGCCGAGGCCGCGGGGCTCGTGCGCACCGGCATGACCGCGGTGCTCGGCGGCGAACCCGATGAGGTGCTCGCCGCCATCGACAAGCACGGCCTCACGCCGGCCAACCTCAACGGCGCCGGCCAGGTCGTCGCCGCCGGGACGATGGACCAGCTCACGGCGCTGGCCGAGGAGCCGCCGGCCAAGGCCCGCCTGCGGCCACTGTCGGTCGCCGGGGCCTTCCACACCGCGCACATGGCACCGGCGGTTGACACGCTGCGACGGATCAGCCCGGGAATGCCCGTGGCCGACCCGGTGACCCGGCTACTGTCGAACCGGGACGGCGCCGTGGTCGGCGCGGGAGCCGACTATGTGTCCCGCCTCGTCGACCAGGTCAGCACTCCGGTGCGCTGGGACGCCTGCATGCAGACGATGCGCGACCTCGGCGTCACGGCGATCATCGAGCTGCCGCCGGCGGGCACGCTCACCGGGCTGGCCCGCCGCGACCTGCGCGGCGTCGAACTGCTGGCACTAAAGACACCTGACGATCTGGACAAGGCGCGCGAGCTCATCAGCGCGCACGGCGACGCACGTTGACCGGCGGATCGGCAAGGCGAGGGGAGGCATCATGACCACGTTCACACTTCCGGCGGGTATGCCGGGCGCACGGATCCTCGCCTTCGGGGACTACCAGCCGGCCAAGGTGGTGACCAACGCAGACCTGGCGCGGACCGTCGACACCGACGACGAATGGATCCGCAGCCGGGTGGGCATCGCGGAACGCCGCATAGCCGGCCCGGACGAGAGCCTGCTCGACCTGGCCGTACACGCGGGTGGCAAGGCGCTGGCGGGCAGCGGCCTGTCCGCGGAGGACATCGACCTCGTGGTCGTGGCGACCTGCACGCCGGAGAGCACGATCCCTAACGTGTCGGCCTCGGTCGCCCACCATCTGGGCATCAGGGCCCCGGGCGCCTACGACGTCAACGCCGCGTGCGCGGGCTTCTGCTACGCGCTGGCGAGCGCCTCCGACTCGGTGCGTGCGGGCTCCGCACGCAACGTGCTCGTGATCGGTGCGGAGAAGCTGTCCCAGTGGGTCGACTGGACCGACCGTTCAACCTGCATCATCTTCGCCGACGGCGCGGGAGCCGCCGTGGTGACGGGCTCCGACACCCCCGGCGTCGGCCCCGTAGTGTGGGGAAGCGCGGGCGAGCACCACGACAAGATCACGGTCGCGGATCGGCGCTCGTTCCTCCATCAGGAGGGCCAGGCGGTGTTCCGCTGGGCGACGACGGCACTGCACCCGGTCGCCAGGGAGGCCTGCGACCGTGCCGGGGTGGCGCCTGAGGAGCTCGCCGCCTTCGTGCCGCACCAGGCCAACCTGCGGATCGTCGAGGCGATCGCGCGCAGGCTCAAGGCCACCAACGCGGTCATCGCCGACGACATCGTCACCGCCGGGAACACCTCGGCGGCGTCGATCCCCATGGCGTTGTCCCGCATGATCGAGCGTGGGGAGGTTCCGTCCGGTGCGCCAGCCCTGCTCATGGGGTTCGGTGCCGGGCTGACCTACGCTGCGCAAGTCATTCAGATCCCGTAGGCCCGTCAACCCATTCCCGCATGGCCTGCGTCCAACAAATGAGGAGAAGCCCGAACATGGCAGCCACCGAACAGGAGATCCTGACCGGCCTCGGCGAGATCATCGAGGAGATCGTCGGCATCCCGGCCGCGGACGTGACCCCCGAGAAGAACTTCATCGACGACCTCGACATCGACTCGCTGTCGATGGTCGAGATCGCGGTGGCGGCTCAGGACAAATTCGGCGTCGAGATCCCCGACGACGAGCTCCGCAACCTCAAGACCGTCAAGGACGTCGTCGCTTTTGTCCAGGGCCTCCAGGCCTGAGTGGTGTCGTGGCGCGCCGCCCAACGGCGTGCGGCGCGCCGCCCCATCCCGCAGTAACGAGGAGAAGACAGCATCATGAGCTCTAGCCAGGTCGAGACGGGGGCCGGTCCGCGCCCCGGCAACGGCACCGTCGTCGTCACCGGCCTCGGTGCCACGACGCCGCTCGGTGGAGACGTCGCCTCGACCTGGGCGGCGTTGCTGGCCGGCAATTCCGGGGTCCGCGCGCTGGACTGGGCGGAGATCGAGGACCTGCCGACCCGGTTCGCCGCGACCATCGCGGTGGAGCCGGACCAGGTCCTGCCCAAGCACCGGCTGCGCCGGCTCGACCGCTGCCAGGCGTTCGCGCTCATCGCCACGCACGAGGCCTGGCGCCACGCCGGGCTGGCCTACCGCCCCACGGGGCCGGGGGCGGGCGAGGAAGTGGACGGCTTCGAGGTCGACCCCGAGCGGCTGGGCGCCGTCGTGTCGAGCGGCATCGGAGGCCTGCTCACGGCACTGAACGGCTACGACGCCTACAAGAAGACCGGATGGAAGCGCACCTCTCCCTTCACGGTGCCCATGCTGATGCCCAACGGCTCGGCCGGCCACGTCGGCATCGAGTTCGGCGCGAAGGCGGGCGTGCACGCGATGGTCAGCGCGTGCGCCTCCAGTTCCGAGGGAATCGGCTACGCCATAGACATGATCCGCTCCGGCCGGGCCGACGTGGTGATCGCCGGCGGGACCGAGGCCACCATCCACCCGTTCAACCTGGCCGCGTTCGCCGCCATGCGGGCCATGTCGACCCGCAACGACGAGCCCGAGCGCGCGTCCCGCCCCTACGACAAGAACCGCGACGGCTTCGTGATGGGCGAGGGCGCCGGGACCCTGATCCTCGAGTCCGAGGAGCACGCGCGGGCCCGCGGCGCCAAGATCTACGCGATCGCGTCCGGCGCCGGCTACTCCGCCGACGCGCACGACATCGTGCAGCCGGACCCCACCGGGTCGGGCGCCGCCGCCGCCATGCGCCGAGCGCTGCAGAACTCCGGACTCGTCCCCGAGCAGATCGCGCACATCAATGCGCACGCGACCTCGACCCCCCAGGGGGACGTGGCCGAGATCGCCGCGATCAAGAGCACCCTCGGGCCGGCGGCCGCCGCCAAGGTGGCAATCACCGGCACCAAGTCCATGACCGGCCACCTGCTGGGCGCCGCCGGCGCACTCGAGTCCATCGCGACCGTCCTGGCCCTCCACGAAGGCGTGGTGCCGGCGACGGCCAACCTCGAGGACCTCGATGACGCGGTGGACCTCGACATCGTGCGCGGCGAGACCCGCCGTCTTCCCGACGGTCCGCTCGCAGCCCTGAACAACTCTTTCGGCTTCGGCGGCCACAATGTCGCCGTCGCCTTCCAACGCGCTCTCTAGCGTAAGGAGCCATTCGACGTGACCGTGCTCGATACCGGCATCCGCACCACCACGACCGCAGCCCCCGCCGAGGAGGTGGCCGACCCACGGCACCCGCGGGTCCGGCTCTCGGCGCTCTTCGACGACGGCACCTTCCGGCCGCTGTCCGACGAGAACGACAAGAGCGGCGCCCTGGTCGGTGTCGGCCGTATCGAAGGCCTCCCCGTGGTCGCGTTCGCCAGCGACCCGCGCATCCAGGGCGGGGCCATGGGCATGGCCGGCTGTGAGGCCATCGTGTCCGCCTACGACCACGCCATCCGCGAGCGCCTGCCGATCATCGGGCTCTGGCACTCGGGCGGCGCCCGGCTGGCCGAGGGCGTCGAGTCCCTGCACGCGGTCGGGATGGTCTTCGCCGCGATGACCAGGGCCTCGGGGGTGATCCCGCAGATCTCGGTGGTGCTCGGCGCGGCCGCCGGCGGGGCCGCCTACGGCCCGGCCCTCACCGACATCGTGATCCTGTCGCAGGACGGGAGGATCTTCGTCACCGGACCCGACGTCGTGAAGTCGGTCACCGGCGAGGAGATCGACATGGCCTCCCTCGGCGGGCCGGAGCCGCACTCGAAGAAGTCCGGCGTCGTGCACCTCGTCGCCAAGGACGACACCGAGGCGATCGTGCAGGCTCGCAAGATCGCGCTGCTGCTCGGCCACCAGGGGCGGCTCCGGCTCGGCTCGGTCACCGAGGCCGACTTCTCCGACCTGCTGCCGGAGAACGTCCGCCGGGCCTACAGCGTCAAGCCCCTGGTCCAGGGGATGGTGGACGATGCGGACGGGCTCGTTGAGCTGCACGCCAAGTGGGCGCCGAACCTGGTGACGGCCCTGGGCAGGCTCGGCGGCCGTACGATCGGCATCATCGCCAACAACCCGCTGCGGCTCGGTGGCTGCCTGGACTCGACCTCCGCGGAGAAGGCCGCCCGGTTCGTACGGATGTGCGACGCGTTCGGCGTACCGCTCGTGGTGCTGGTGGACGTTCCCGGCTATCTGCCGGGAGTCGGGCAGGAGCACGACGGGGTGGTGCGCCGCGGCGCCAAGCTGCTGCACGCCTTCGCCGAGGCCACCGTGCCACGGGTCACGGTCGTGACGCGGAAGGCCTACGGCGGCGCCTACATCGCGATGAACTCCCGTTCCCTGGGCGCTACCCGGGTCTTCGCCTGGCCGACCGCCGAGGTCGCCGTGATGGGCGCGGTGGCCGCGGTGCGCGTCCTGCACCGCCGCAAGATCGCCGCCGTCTCGGAGGAGGAGCGTCCGGCCCTGGAGGCCCAGCTCGCGGCCGAGCACGAGAAGGTCGCCGGTGGCCTGGAGCGGGCCCGCGACCTCGGCGTCATCGATGAGGTCATCACCCCCACCACGACCCGCCGCGCCGTCGCGCGGGCCATCGCCGAGGCCATCCCGGCGCGCGGCGCCCACGGGAACATCCCCCTCTAGGGACCGACCCCAGATCTCGGCCGTGGCCGGCCACGGCCTGCCACGGCCGAGTTCTTGTGCGGCCGCGGGACCGGGGTCCCCATCCCACGATCAGCCCGTGGCGTGGAGCCAGCGGACCGGGGCACCGTCGCCGGCCCGGCGGAACGGCTCGAGCTCATGGTCCCAGGGGATGCCCATCAGCCGCTCGAGCTCGTGCTCGAGACGGGACTTGCCGAGCGCGGCGCCGGCCATGACGTGCCGAAGCCGATCCTCGGACACCATCACGTCCCCGTTGGCTCCGATGACCGCGGTGAAGACCCCGAGCGACGGTGTGACGCTGTAACGGGCTCCGTCACAGCCTGGCGTCGCGTCCTCGGTCACCTCGAACCGCAGCAGCTTCCAGTTGCGCAGGGACGACGTGATGCCGGCGGCCGCGCCGGCATTGCCCTCCCAGCGCAGCTCGGCCCGCATGGTCCCCGGAGCGGCCGGCTGATCCGTCCAAGCCAGGGAAACGGGCACGCCAAGAACACCGCCGGCCGCCCACTCGATATGCGGGCATAGCGCTGGCGGCGCGGAGTGGACGTAGAAAACGCCACGTGCGGTCACCGGACCTCCTGGTTACGTACCGAGGCTCGTCTTCCCCTACGGCCTCATACGTCCCAAGAAGGCGTCAGCGCCCATCATTGTGCCCCATCGATACGAGTCGCACCAGCGGTCATCCGGATCGCGGACCCCCTCAGCTGCCTGCGGAGTCTTTTTCTGTCCGCAACCGGCCGTACAGGAAGCGGGTTGCGGCCGCGCCGCACACGATCAATGCGAGATAGGGCACAACATCGCCGTATCGGTCGTAGGGCGTGCGGGACGTCGCGGACGGCACCCGCAGGACCACCACGACGTGACCGCGCTGGTCTGTGTCCAGCCGGGCGAGCCGCCGGCCGCGCGAGTCGTAGGCGACCGAGACCCCCGTCAGGGCGGCCTGCACGCTGGGGCGGCCGGTCTCGGCTGAGCGCACGGCGGCCAGGGCCGCGTGCTGCGCCGGCGCCCAGCTGCCCTGGAACGTGGAGGTCGCGGACTGATAGACCACCACCTGCGCGCCCCGGCGGACCACGGCCCGGCCGAGATCGGGGAAGGCCGACTCGAAGCACACGAGGGGCGCGATGGCCACGCCGGCCGTGGTGAGGACCCGCACGCCGGAGCCGGGCACGCGGTCCTCACCGGCGGCCTTGCTCATGGAGGAGAGCCACCCAAGGACCGGACGGAACGGGATGTACTCGCCGAACGGCACCAGCCGCGTCTTGACATAGCTCCCGCGGATCCCCGCGGGCCCGATCAGCAGTGACCGCTTGGAGATGCGTCCGCGCGCGTCCCTGGCGTCCTCGTTGACCAGCAGGTCGGCCGAGGCGGCGAGCGCCCTCAACCGGGTGGTCAGGTCGGTTCGCCGGTCCAGGTCGAAGCCCACGCTGCTCTCGCCCCAGACCGCGAGACCGACGTCCGGGAGCTTCTCGGTGATCCGCTCGCCGGCCGCGAAGCGCGTGGCCGGGTCGTGCAGCACGCCTGGCTGGACCAGCGCCACCCGGAGGGTCCCATCTGCGGGCGGATCCCGGCGCAGGCCGTACGCGAGAGGGCCGGCCAGGCCCATCACCACGGCGAAAGTGATCACGCGGGCCCGCGCCCGCGGGGACACGAGGACGATGGTCACCGCCGTGTTGACCGCCACCAGCGCGAATCCGACCAGCCAGACGCCGCCGAGCGCGGCCAGGCCGAGCACCGCCGGGTGCCGCCACTGGCCGGCCCCGAGGAGCGCCCACGGACCGCCGAGCGCGTGCCAGGACCGTCCGTACTCGATCGCCGCCCAGGCGGCAGGGACCAGGACGAGCGCCGACAGTGGCCGTACGGGATCGCGAAGGGTGGTCCAGGCGGCGAGCCCCCAGCCCGCCCAGAGCGCCCCGAAAGCGACAGCGACGAGCAGCAGCCCGGGGCCGATGTCGGGGATGGTCCAATAGAGGGCGGCGAGCAGGAACCCGGCGCCGAACCACCAGCCGCGCACCGCCGCCGTACGGGCGTCCGCGGCGGACCGGATGATCAGCAGCCCGGGGACGAGGGCCACCCACCCGAGCCAGTCCAGACCGGCCCGGGGGAAGGCCAGGACCGGAAGGGCTCCGGCCAGCAGCGCGCACGTGCGCATCGCCCGGCTCGTGCGGAGGCTCGGCCGGGCCGCGGCGACCGTCTCCAGATGCATGTTTCCAGTAACGCACCCCGCCCGGCAGGACCTCAATCGCGGACCGGCATCTCCCGATCGCGTTACAGACAGTAAAGATCCGGGCACACCAGGTGTGTGTTCGACCAAGAGGCGCAGCTGGAGCGAGTGCTCGCCCGCCACCGTGACACCGTCGTCGTGGAGCCCCTGCCCGGCCGCCCGGCGCTCATCCGCCGCGACCAGCTCCTCGTCGCCGACCAGGACATGCCGGCCGTCGAGGGACTCGTCCGCCGGTGGTACGACTCGCGGCACGACGAGCCAGGTGTCTGCCGGCTGCGGCTACGCTCGCCCGCGCGGGTCGACGTGTGCGAGCTGGCCGCCCACCTCAGCGGTGAGGGCAGGCACCGCAGGCTCGCCGTGGCGCCGAACCATGTGATCCACGGCCAGCCCGTATGGTGGTCCGGCCCGGCCGACCGGCCCCGGCCCGCGCCGCCGCTGGACACGCCCTCCGCCGCACCGGTCGCGCGTACGGTCACCGTGGCGGTGCTGGACACGGGGCTGTCGGCCCATCCCTGGTACAGCGCCCGGGACTGGTACGCCGAGCAGCGTGAAGAGGTGGCCGAGGTACTCGACGCCGACCTGGACTACGAGCTCGACGGGCAGGCCGGCCACGGGACCTTCATCGCCGGAGTCGTCCTCCAGCGGGCGCCGGCGGCCCGCATCCGGGCCAAGAAGGTCATCGGCAGCGACGGGATCGGCGACGAGTTCGACCTCGTCCGGGCACTGACCTGGCTCGCCGGGTGGGGACGGGCCGGCATCGTGAACGTGTCGGCCGGCTGCTACACCTACGACGACCGCCCCTCCCCCGTGCTGGCACGCGCGGTGGCCGGACTGAGCCGGGGGGACGGCGCGGTCGTGGTCGCCTGCGCCGGCAACGCGGCCAGTGACCGGCCGTTCTGGCCGGCCGCGCTCAAGCAGGTCATCGCCGTCGCCGCGCTGGACGGGGACGACCGGGCGTGGTTCTCCAACTACGGCTGGTGGGTCGACGCCTGCGCACCCGGGGTCGAGGTCGCCAGCTGCTTCGTACGGTTCGGCGGCCCGCGCGGGTCGCGGCAGCGGGTCAGCGGCATCGACCCGGACGAATTCCGCGGCTACGCGACGTGGAGCGGCACCTCCTTCGCGACCCCGGTGGTCGCCGGGACGATCGCCAGGCGCGCGGCCGCCGAAGACCTCCCGGCCGCCGTGGCCGCCGGCCGGATCTTGGCCGAGGCGAGCGCCCTTACCCTTCCTGACCTCGGCGTAATCATCAGGGTCTGAACACGAAGCGACGGCGATGAGGTAACCACGGCGCCCGCGGCCAGTGTGACCCGGGACCACGGCCCTAAGGTGACTGACCAGCGGGGGGCCGTACGAGGAGGCGAATTCTCGTGGGCCCTACAGAAATGAACGACGCGCCGCCCGGCGACCTGGTCGTCTGGGCGAGGAAGGGCGACCACGCGGCCTGGGCTGCGCTGACGGGACGCTACACGGGCATGGTGTGGGCCATCGCCCGCGGACACGGCCTGGGAGACGCGGACGCCGCGGATGTGGTGCAGACGACGTGGCTGCGGCTGGTCGAGCGGATCGACCGGATCCGCAATCCCGACCGGGTGGGGACCTGGTTGGCCGTGACGGCACGCCACGAGGCCATCCGTGCGGCGCGCCGGCCTGGCGCGTCCGGGCCGCTGCCCCAGCTGCCTGCGGCCGAACCGGGGCCGGACCACGTCTGCGCGGACCGCGAGCGCCTGCGCCACGTGATGGCGGCCATCCGGACGCTGCCGGAGCTCTGCCGGAACCTCCTGCGGATGTTCGCGACGGCGCCGGCCTACGCCGAGGTCGCGGCGGCCCTGGACATGCCGGTCGGGAGCGTCGGGCCCACCCGCGCCCGCTGCCTGGCGTCCCTGCGCCGCCGGATGGGAGCCGGGCGGTGAGCCGGCAGGCGGACGAGGAACTGATGGACGAGGTGCGCGCGGCGTTCGCCGCCCTGGATCCGGTGCCGGCGCTCGTCCTCGCGGCCGGCCGGGAGGCCATCAGGTGGCGCGAGCCGGACGCCGCGCTCGCCGTGCTGGCCGGCGAATCCCGCACCGGCGTGGCCGGCGTACGCGGCGCGTCCCACCTGCTGACCTTCGAGGGAGGCCACCTGGTCGTGGAGATCGAGGTGAACGGGACAGGAGCGGACCGGGAGCTCGTCGGGCGCCTCTCGCCGCCGGCGCCCGCACACGTGCGCGTCCGGCACTTCGGCGGTGAGCTGACGGCCCGGGTGGACCGGGCCGGCCACTTCATCGTCTCGGGCGTGCCGTCCGGCCTGGTCAGCCTGGTGTTCCGGCTCCCCAACGCCTCCTCGATCGTCACGAGCTGGGTGCGGGTGTGAACGCGTCCGTGGTCCGCGGGCCGCGGTCAATGGAGCACGAGCTGCTCCAGCTCGCCGCGGCCGACCCGAGGCGGGCTCATGACATCGCCCGCGATCTGCTGTCCGGCGCCACGGAGCCGGCGACGCGGGTGGTCGCGCTGCGGGTCCTCGCGCTGGCCGGCAAGGAGCTCGGCCAGGTGACCGAGGGGCTGGGCCTCCTGGACGATGCCCTGGCCACGGCCACCGCGGAGTGCCTCGTCTACGCGGGTGCGCAGGTCCGGATGAACATGGTCGGGCTGCTCGCGGCGCGCGGGGACGTCGAAGGGGCGCTCGCCGCCGCCGACGCCGCCGAGCCCGTACTGCGCGGCGCCGACGCGGACCGGCTGACCGCCAACCGCGCGTTCGCACTCGCTCGCAGCGGCCTCATGGACGAGGCCGTCGCCACGGCCCGGCGGGCGCTGCCCCGGCTGCGGGCGGGCGACGACCCGGCGGCCCTCGCCGGGTTGCTGTCCACGATCGGGCTGGCCGGCGTCTACCGCGGCGAGCTCGACTGCGCCGAGTCCTTCCTCACCGAGGCGGCGGTCCGCGCCGAACGCTCCGGGCTGTCCCACCAGGCGGCGGCGGCCCGGAGCAATCTCGCGTTCCTCGCGACCCGTCGCGGGGACCTGTCCCGGGCACTGGGCCTGTATGCCGCGGTCGAGCCGGAGCTCACCGCGGAGCGGGTCGCCCAGTGCCGTTTCGACCGGGCGGAGACGCTCATCGCCGCCGGGCTCGCGGCCGAGGCGCGGACCCTCCTCGCCGAGACGCTGGCCGAGGTGCAGGCCTGCGGCTACGGCGCCGACGTGGCGGACGGCATGCTCCTGCTCGCCCACGCCGAGCTGGCCGACGGCGAGCCGCTCCGAGCAGGAGACACGGCCCGCAAGGCGCGTGGGCGGTTCGCCCGGCAGGAGCGCACCGGCTGGCTCCCGCTGCTGGACCACCTCTGGATCCGGGCCGCCTGGGCTGCCGGTGAACGTTCGCCGGTGTTCCTGGACAGGGCCCGAACGGTCATGGCCGATCTCGACCGGGCCGGCTGGGCCGAGGCCGCGGCGGACACGCGGATCGTGACAGCGGTGGCGGCCCTTCGGCTGGGCCGGGGAGAGCAGGCCCGCGAGCTGCTGGGCCGCGTGAGCGCCGCGCGGTGGAACGGGCCGGTCGCACTCCGGGTGGCCGCCTGGCACGCGACCGCGCTGGAACGGGTGTCACGCGCCGACCGGCGCGGCGCCGCGGCGGCGATCCGCGCCGGGCTGCGGGTGGTCGAGGCGCACGCCGCCGCTCTCGGGGCCACGGAGCTGCGCGCCCACGCCGCCGACCTGGCCACCGACCTCGCCGATCTGGGGCTGCGGCAGGCGGGCTCGGGCCGGGAGCTGCTGGCCGCGGAGGAGCGACGCCGGGCGATCACCGGCCGGCCGGCCGCCGTACGGCCGCCGGCCGATCCGCTGCGGGCCGCGGCGCTGGCGGATCTGCGGCGGGTCAGCGCTGAGCTCACCAGCGCGACCGCGGCGGGTGCGAGCACGCGAGAGCTGGTCCGGCGGCTGACCGCGCTCGAGGCGGAGGTACGGACCGAGGCACGCACCAGGGTCGGGAGCGTCGGCAGACCCGTCGCACCCCGGCTGGACCGGCTGACCGGCACGCTGGAAGACCGCGGTCTCGTGCAGTTCGTGCGGATCGGCTCGGAGCTGCACGCCGTGACGCTGGTGGCGGGCCGCTGCCGCCGTTGGAGCCTTGGACCCTACGAGCGCGGGTCCCGCGGCGTCACGTTCTCGCGGTTCAACCTGCGGGTGCTGGCCCAGCACGGCGGCGAGGATCCCGCGGCCAGCGCGGGGCTCGCCGCGGCGGTCGCGGACGCCGAAGAGCTGCTGCTCACCCCGCTGCTTCGCGCTCTGGGCGATCGTGCGCTGGTGCTCGCCCCCACGGGCGTGCTGCACGGCCTGCCGTGGGGTGCACTACCGGCACTCGCCGGTCGCCCCGTCACGGTCGTCCCCTCCGCGGCGGCCTGGCTCAGGTCACGCGCACCGGTGCGAGCCGGCCGGCACGAGGCCGCGGCTCCCGGGGACGCCGGGGAGCGGGTCGTCCTCGTGGCCGGCCCGGATCTCGCCCATGCCCGGGCCGAGGTGGCGGCGCTGGCGGGCGTCTACCCCGGCGCGACCGTCCTCGCCGGGAGCTCGGCCCGTGCCGGGACCGTCCGCCGGGAGCTCGACGGCGCCTCGCTCGCGCACGTGGCGGCGCACGGGGAGTTCCGTGACGACAACGCCCTGTTCTCCCGGCTGCTGCTCACCGACGGCCCGCTGATCGCCTACGACCTCGACGGGCTCCGCCGGGCGCCACGGGTCGTCGTGCTGTCGGCCTGTGACGCGGGCCGAGCCGACGCCGGGCACGCGGTCATGGGCATGGTCGGGGTCCTGCTGGACCTGGGCGCCGCCACAGTCGTCGCCAGCGTGGCCCCGGTCGGCGACGAGGCGACCCGCGAGTTCATGGTCGCCTTCCATGAGCTGCTGTCCGACGGCCTCGCACCCTCGGCCGCCCTCGCGGCGCTCCCCCGGACACCGGCCGTCGCGGGCTTCACCTGCTTCGGAGCCGGCTGACGCCGGCCACCGGAACACCGCGATCACGCGATCGGCCTCAGGAGTCGCCGGTGGCGATGGCATTGGCCGGGTCGGCGATCCAGTTGGACCAGGAGCCGACGTACAGAGCCGCCGGGACGCCGGCGATCGTGAGGGCGAGAACCTCGTGGGCGGCGGTGACGCCCGAGCCGCAGTAGGCGCCGACCTCGGCGGCGTCGGTCGCGCCCACCTCGGCGAACCGCTCCCGCAGCAGCTCAGCCGGCAGGAAACGGCCGTCGACCCCCACGTTTCCGAGCGTCGGTGCGTTGACGGCGGCGGGGATGTGCCCGGCCACCGGGTCGACGGGCTCGACCTCGCCCCGGTAGCGCTCGGCCGCCCGGGCGTCCAGGAGCACGCCGCTCTTGGCCAGGGCCGCGGCCCCGTCGGCGTCCAGCAGCGGGAGCCGTCCGGGCCGGGCCGTGAAGTCTCCAGGGGCCACGGCATGCTCCTCGGCCGTCACGGGCCGCCCGGCGTCGACCCAGGCGCGATGGCCGCCGTCCAGGACGCGGACCCGCTCATGCCCGAAGTAGCGCAGCATCCACCACAGCCGGGCGGCCGCGGTCGAGTCGGCGTCGTCGTAGACGACGACCTGCCGGTCGCCGCTGACCCCGGTGCGCCGCATGGCGGCCGTGAAGGCCTCTGCGGAGGGCAGCGGATGGCGGCCGGGCGGGCCGGGCGGGCCGGCCAGATCCCTGTCCAGGTCCACGAACGCCGCACCCGGCAGATGGCCTCGCCGGTAGGCCTCGATGCCCGGCGGTCCGGCCAGGTGCCAGCGTACGTCCAGCAGGATGGGCGGCTGCGGGTCCTCGAGCGCGTTCGCCAGCACGGGCACGGTGATGAGTGGCTGCACATGCCCAGTCTGACCGGTTTCGCCGGTGTCCGGGAGGGGGAGATCACGCCCGGCGGCGGGAAACCGGCCCATCTCGGTCGCCGCCTGAGTTCACACCGGCCTGCTGAGAAGGGGCACCAGCTGTTCGGCGGGCACCATCGACCCGTGCATGCCGACGAGAGCGGACTCGAGGGGCTCCCCCCGGGTCGCCACGATCGCGAGGTCGCCGTGCGGCACCGCGAGGACGTCACCGATGCGGGGCAGCAGCCGCGGGGCCACGGGGCCGAACCAGCCCGCCGCCACGGCCTCGTCCCTGGAGGCGACCCAGGCACGGTCGCCCAGCAGCTCCCGCCACGCCGAGAGCACGTCCGCGGCCGACCCGGGCTCGGCGTAGACGTGCCGGGCGCGCGGCTCGCCGCCGAGCAGCCGGACGCCCTCACGGAGCTCGCCGACCTGGTCCACGTCCACCTTGTCGGTGGGGTTGACCATGCCGTGGTCGGCGGTGACGTAGAGCGCCGTGTCCGGCGGCAGAACCTCCGCGAGCCGCTCCGCCAGAGTGTCCACGAACCGCAGCTGGTGCCGCCACGCGGGCGATCCCGCGCCGTACAGGTGACCGGTGGAGTCCAGGTCCGCGTGATAGACGGTGACGTAGGCCCGGTCGCCCTCGCGGAGCGCCTCCTCGGCCCGGGCGACGAGCTGCCCCAGGCTGTCGGCCGGCAGGTAGGTCGCGCCCCGGTGGACGGCCCGGGACAGCCCGCTGTTCTTGTACTGGCCCGACGCGACATAGCCGACGCTGACCCCGGCCGCCGCAGCCCGCCCGTACACGGTCGGCGCCGGCTGGAAGGTGAGCGGATCCACCTCGTCGTTCCATCGCAGGCAGTTGAGCAGCCGGCCGGTCTCCGGGTTGAGGATCTGATAGCCGAGCAGCCCGTGCATGGCCGGGCTGAGCCCGGTGCCGAGCGAGGCCAGGCTGGTGGCCGTGGTAGCGGGGAATCCCGCCGTGATGGACCGGCCGGGCAGGGACGAAAGGTAGGGCGCCTGCTCCGGATGGGCGCGGAGCAGCTCCCAGCCGAGGCCGTCGATCAGCAGAACGCACGCGCGGGGGAACTCGGGCAGATCGAGAATGTTGTCGCCGCCGGGGACCCCCAGGGCCGCGAGCAGCGATGGGGACAGGTCGGCCAGCGCCCCCGAGCCGTAGCGCGGGATCTGCGGGGAGGGCACCACGTTCACGCGCCCCCCTCGGAGTCCCTCGGCCGGCCCTGCGCGCCGCGCGGGCTCACGACCGGGTGGTGGCCTCGGACAGTGCGCCGGCGAAGGCGAGCACCTGGCCGACCGCCTCCCCGCCGTCGGCGGCCTCACTGACACGCAGCAACAGGTCGTCGGCGGTGATGCTGCCGGTGTAGCCGTGATCGGCCTCACAGGACTCGTCCCCGCAGGTGGCGGGTTCGACGTCGACGTGGCCGATGGCCCCCCATCCGATCGTGAGGACCGCCTCGGTGGGAGGCATGCCCGGGACGTAGGCCGCGGGATCCTGCACCACCCGGGTCAGCGCCACCGACCGGATCCGGTCCAGCCGCACGCCCTCCGTGGTCGTGGAGGCATGCGGACGAGGCACCGTCTCGCCGGGGGGATGCTCATCGGTATGGCAGACCAGCAGCCGGGAGGGCGTCAGGACCAGCACGGTCACGTGCCGCCGCACCTCCATGGCCGGATCGAACGTGGCCTCGTGATGGATGACATAGGCCACCACCTCTTCCGTGCCGACCACGGACTCGACCGCGTCCGCGACCAGCGCAGGGTAGTAGCCGCTCCGCTCGATTGCCGCGCGCAACCCCTGGGCAGTCGCTCGGGTTTCCCTCATGCCCCCATCCTGCCCTGTCCGGGGTGTTACGCGCACATAGGCCTGCGCGGTCGCGGCCGCGAAGGCCTCATAACGGCAATCCGGGGTATGGGAACACCGTGAACGTCGTACCCGACCGGCCGCAGAGCACGGCCGGCCGCGGATTTTCACGGAAAGTTGGATTGGATGTCAGACAAGAACACCAGCACCCCCGGCATGCGGACACCGAGACCCGCTGAACCCCCCGCGCCTCCCGGACCGCCGCCGATCCCGCCCCCGGAGCCCCCCGTACCGCCGCCGGCGCCACCGCGACCCGGTCCTCCCGCTCCGGGACCCGGACCCATGCCCGGCCCCGGGCCGGTGCCCGAACCCCCGCCCAGCCCCATCCCTCCGACGCCCGAACCCGCGCCGCCGCCGCCCTCGGAAGTCGGCACGGCGTGACGACGGTACGGCCGGCAGCGCTCGCGGTGGGTGAGGCCTGGTAATCCCGAGACGTTACCTACCAAAGAGTAGGGACCCGGGATGTCCGTTCTATCGTCCTGAGCGCTGACAGTTCCGTGTTTTGCTGCGCGTTCGAGACCTCATCGGGGGGCCTGAGCTGTTACGGTCATCCACACGCCCCCAGGAAATCTCTCAACCGGGCCGTGTTCGAACGAGGTGATGACGTCATGACGCGCGTTGTCGTGGTCGGTGATCTCATGACCGATGCCGTCGCGCGGGCCGCTCTGCCCTTGGCCAAGGGAAGCGACACGCCTGCAGCTGTGACGATGCACGGCGGAGGCTCGGGTGCCAACGTGGCCTCCTGGCTCGCCGTGGAGGGTGTCGAGGTCGCCTACGTCGGACGCCGAGGCTCCGACATCGCGGGCCGCAACCGCGACATGGAACTGATGGGCTATGGCGTGGACGCCCGTCTCGTCATGGACCCCGAGCGGCCGACCGGCACGTGCGTGGTGCTCGTCACCCACAAGGGCGACCGCACGATGCTCTCCGATCCGGGAGCGAACGCGGCGCTGCTGCCCGAGGACATCCCGCAGGACCTCTTCGCGGCCGGCGCCCACCTGCACCTGTCGGGCTACTCCCTGCTGAACGAGGGCTCCCGGCAGGCGGCGATGCACGCCCTCTCGCTGGCGCGCAAGAGCCAGATGTCGATCTCGGTCGACGGCGGTTCGTCCTCACCGCTCAAGCGGATGGGCGCCGAGCCCTTCCTGGAGTGGACGCAGGGCGCCCGGCTGCTCATGATCAACATTGACCAGGCCGAGGTGCTCACCGGACGGGACGTGCCGGCGCAGGCCGCCAAGGTCCTCACGGCCTGGTACCCGCAGGTCGTCATCAAGATGGGCGGCGACGGCGCGCTGTGGTACACCAACGGCCGGGGCGAGCCGATCCAGGTGCCCGCCGAACCGGTCGACAAGATCCTCGACGGCACTGGAGCCGGTGACGCCTTCTGCGCCGGGTTCCTGCCGCCGTGGCTCGACGGGAAGCCGCCGGGCGAGGCTCTGGCCGCCGGCTGCCGGCTGGCCGCGAGCGCCATGGGCGAGATCGGCGCACGCCCCGGTCTGTGAGCAGGCCGCCGTACCGCCGTGCCGGTTCGCCCCTTCTGCACTATCCCAAAGCGCCGGAATGGTCGCTTACCAGGAATAGCCGGAGAGTGAAAAGCCCGGCGGGGCGGCGCCATTGAGAGGCACCGTGCGGCGGATAGGCTAAGGCGCGATTTCCAAGACGGAAGGGCGGGGAATCGCGCCATGGACAAGAGCCGGATCCTCATCGTGCAGCACGCCCCCTGGGAGGGGCCCGGCCGCTATGCGGAGATCCTCGCCGCCGCGGGCGCACAGCCCGTGACGGTGCGGCCCGATCTCGGCGAAGAGGTCCCCGACCCGGAAGGCTACGACGGCGTCGTCGTGATGGGCGGCCTGATGGGCGCCACCGATGAGACCACGTTCCCATGGCTGGCCGCGGAGAAGCGCATGCTGGCAGCGGCCGTCGACGCGCAGACGCCGGTCTTCGCGGTGTGCCTGGGCGCTCAGCTCCTCGCCCTCGCCACCGGCGGCCGGGTCCGGCCGGGTCCCGCACCGGAGCTCGGAATCCATACGGTGCGGCTCACGCCGGCCGCGCTGACCGACCCGCTCTTCGAGGGGCTGCCCCGGCGGCTGAGTGTCTTCCAGTGGCACGGGGACGCCTTCGAGCCCGGACCCGGGGCGGTCACGCTCGCGCATTCACCGCTCTATCCCTGCCAGGCCGTGCGCGTCGGCCGTGGCGCCTACGGTCTGCAGTTCCATTTGGAGATCTCCGCCGGGATGCTGGCCGAGTGGTCCGACGTCCCGGCATGCGCGGCCGACGCCGAACGCGTCATGGGCCCGGGTGGCTTCAGCGACCTGCTCGCGGAGCTGAGCCCGCACGAGACCGGCCAGGACGACCTCGCGCGGCACATCTTCGACCGCTGGCTGAAGCTGGTCTCACGGCGGGAGGACCGTCCGGTCCGGGCGTGAGGGAGCGAGGGCGCTCAGCTGACCACGGCCAGGGCGAGGGGCAGCACCGCCGTGGCACCGGCCGCGCGCAGCAGCCTCGCGGCCACGGTGACGGTCCAGCCGCTCTCGATCCGGTCGTCGACCAGCAGCACCGGGCCCCCGAGGTCCGCGACCGCGGCACTGAGATCCTCGGGCACCCTCAGCGCCTGCGCCACCGAGCGGAGCCGCTGCGCGCTGTTGTGCTGCCTGGCCACCGGCGGCCCCTGCGGCACGATCTCTCCCACGTAGGGCAGCCGGCCGATCCCGGCGATCCGCCGCGCCAGGTCACCGACGAGCAGCGGCCGGGTCCGAGACCCGACGGCGACGACTCCCGCGGGCCGCGTGGTCCAGTCCCAGGCCGCGAGCACCTTCACGACCGCGTCGAAGACCTCGGCCGGCACCGGGCCGTCCTCAGCGCCCTCGGCGAACATCTGGCGGAGCCGGTTGCCCCAGCCGATGTCGGTGAGCCGGCCGAGCACCCGCCCCGGCTCGGCCATGGCCGCCGCCGGGATGCGGCCCGAGAACCCGAGCTCCTTCATCCCGGTCGGCCACATACGCCTGGGCTGTACGTCCACGCCCGGCCGGCGCAGCCGTTCCCGTGCCTTCGCGGCACCCAGGTCGGACACCTCGGCCGGCCAATGCCGTCCCGTGCAGTTGTCGCAGCGGCCGCACGGCACGGCCTCGGGGTCGTCGAGCCGGCGGCGCAGGAACTCCATCCGGCAGCCGTCGGTGCCGATGTAGTCGAGCATCGCCTGCTGCTCGCTGGACCGCTCCGCCGCGACCCGGGCATAGCGCTCACGGTCGTAGGTCCACTCACGGCCGGTGGCCACCCAGCCGCCGCGCACCCGGCGTACGGCGCCGTCGACGTCGAGGACCTTGAGCATCATCTCGAGCCGGCTCCGGCTGAGGTCCACGCGGGGCTCCAGAGCACTGGTCGACAGCGGCGTGTCCCCGAGCTCGGCCAGTGTCGTGCGTACGACCTGTTCGGGCGGGAAGGCCAGCCCGGCGAAATAGGCCCAGATATCGCGGTCCTCCACGCCGGGCAGCAGGATCACCTCGGCCCGCTCCACCCCGCGGCCGGCCCGGCCGATCTGCTGGTAGTAGGCCACCGGGGACTGCGGCGCGCCGACGTGCACGATGAAGCCCAGGTCGGGCTTGTCGAACCCCATGCCCAGGGCGCTGGTCGCCACGAGCGCCTTCAGCTTGTTGTCCAGCAGGTCCTGCTCCGCCCGCAGCCGCTCGGCCTGCTCGGTCTGCCCGGAGTAGGCCGCCACCTCGTAACCGCGGTCCCTGAGCAGCCCGGCGATGTCACCCGCGGCCGCGACGGTCAGCGTGTAGATGATCCCCGAGCCCGGAAGCTCCGCGAGCCGGTCGGCCAGCCAGGCGAGGCGCTGCTCGGCCACCGGGAGCCGCACGACGGACAGCCGCAGGCTTTCGCGCTCGAGCGGGCCGCGCAGCACAAGGGTCTCGCCGGCGGACGCGGCGGTCAGCTGTTCGGCGACGTCGCGGGTGACGCGGGCGTTCGCGGTGGCGGTGGTGGCCAGGACCGGGATGCCCGGCGGAAGCTCGGCGAGCAGCGTGCGCAGCCGCCGGTAGTCCGGCCGGAAGTCGTGACCCCAGTCGGAGATGCAGTGCGCCTCATCCACGACGACCAGGCCGGCGCCGGCCGCCAGCTTGGGCAGGACCTGATCACGGAAGTCGGGATTGTTCAGCCGTTCCGGGCTGACCAGGAGCACGTCGACCGCGCCGGCCTCCACGTCGGCATAGACCCGCTGCCAATCCTCGGTGTTGGCCGAGTTGATCGTACGGGCGTGGATGCCGGCGCGGTCGGCCGCGTCGATCTGGTTGCGCATGAGGGCCAGCAGCGGCGAGACGATCACCGTGGGTCCGGCTCCCCTGGCCCTGAGCAGTGCGGTCGCCACGAAGTAGACGGCTGACTTGCCCCACCCGGTGCGCTGCACGACGAGGGCGCGGCTGCGCTCCACCACGAGTGCCCTGATCGCGGTCCACTGGTCTTCGCGGAGCCGGGCGTGATCGCCGGCCAGGGCCCGCAGCAACCGCTCCGCCTCGGCCCGC
Source organism: Streptosporangiaceae bacterium (assembly GCA_025964715.1). Classification (GTDB taxonomy): domain Bacteria; phylum Actinomycetota; class Actinomycetes; order Streptosporangiales; family Streptosporangiaceae; genus Actinomadura_C. The sequence goes on from JAOPYH010000375.1 coordinate 63,505, forward strand.
AGGCTCTCATCGCGTGACTCCGTCTCGGCCATACCCCCTTGCTACCAGGCCGGACCGACCGCTCGCGCCGCTTCGGCGGGCCCGGGCGCTCTCCTCAAGGATCCGACCGGTCGCTCTGGAGGTGCGCGGCCGTACGTCCGGCACGGCGGCGCTGGTTCATCCGCAGGGACGAAGACGGGATCAGACCGCCGGCAGCACGGACCCCGCGTACTTCTGCTGGATGAACTTCCTGACCTCCGGTGACCGAAGCAGCCCGGCCAGCTTCTTCACCCGCGCGTCGTCCTTGTTCTGCGGCAGCGTGACCAGGCCGTTGGCGTAGGGGTTGCCCGCGGCCTTCTCCAGGACCAGGGCATCCTTGGCCGGCGAGAGGCCAGTCTCGATGGCATAGTTACCGTTGATGACCGCGAGGTCGACGTCGGCGAGGGACCGTGGCAGCTGCGCGGCCTTGAGCGGCCTGAACTTCAGGCCCTTGGGGTTGCTCGCGACGTCCCTCTCGGTCGCCGACTGAGGCGCACCCGGCTTGAGCGTGATCAGACCGTTGTCGGCGAACAGCTTCAGCGCACGGCCCAGGTTCGCCGGATCATTGGGTATGGCCACCGTGGCGCCCTGGGGCACGGCCCGCAGGTCCTTGACCTTCTTGGAGTAGACGCCCAGCGGCTCGAGGTGCACGGGAGCCACGAAGGTGAGCTTGATCCCCTTCGACGTGGCGAACTCCTCCATATAGGGCACGTGCTGGAAGTAGTTGGCCTGAACGCGGCCCTCCTGCAGCGCCGTGTTCGGCTGGACATAGTCGGAGAACTCGACGATCTGCAGCTTCAGCCCCGCCTTCGCCGCCAGGTTGTCCTTGACGTACTTCAGGATCTCGCCGTGCGGCACCGGATTCACGGCGACCTTGAGCGGCCCATTGGGGTCGGCCTTGACGGACGTGACGGACCCGGAGCCGCCGCAGGCGGTCAGCCCGGCGAGCAGCCCGACCGAGGCGAGAGCGATGGTGATCTTACGGAGCACGAAGGGTGCCTTCCTGTTGGAGCGTACGGATCTCGCTGACGGGGGTTCACTTGCGCGACAACCGCCGGGCGGCGAGGTCGCCGAGCATCTGGATCAGCTGTACGAGAATCACGAGCAGCACGACAGTCGCGATCATGACGTTGGTCTCGAAGCGCTCGTAGCCATAGCGCACGGCGACGTCACCCAGCCCTCCGCCGCCGATCGCGCCGGCCATGGCGGAATAACCGATCAGCGCGATCACGGTGACGGTCAGGCCCGCCACCAGGGCGGGCCTGGCCTCCCGCAGCAGGACCTTGACCACGATCTCCCGGACGGAGGCGCCCATGGCCTGGCCCGCCGCCACGACGTCGCGGTCCACCTCGCGCAGGGCGGTCTCGACGAGCCTGGCGTAGAAGGGGATCGCGCCGACCGTGAGCGGCACGATCGCGGCCGTGCTCTCGATCGTCGTGCCGACGATGAAGCGGGTGAACGGCATCAGCGCGATGAGCAGGACGATGAACGGCAGCGACCGGCCGACGTTGACGATCGCGCCCAAGACCCGGTTGACCAGCGGCTCGGCCAGCAGGCCGCCCCGGTCGGTGAGGACGAGGAGCACTCCGAGCAGCAGGCCGAACACCGCGGTCAGCGCGGCCGACACCCCGACCATGTAGAGCGTCCCCACCGCCGCGTCCTTCAGCAGCGGCACCATCTCGGTCCAGGTCATCGGCCGCTCACCTCTTCTGCTTCTGCCGCCGGTTCTCGCCCTCGCAGGTCCTGCCGGGGGTCGACCTCGACCCCTAGCCCTGACTCGCGCAGGTACGCCAGCGGCCCGGCGTTGGCCCGCATGTCACCCGGCAGCTCGATCCGCAGCCGGCCGGCCCGTAGGCCGCCGACCGTCTCCACGGCGCCGCCGAGGATGTTCACGTCCATGGAGAACTCGCGGGCGAGGGCGGCGACGAAGGGCCGCGCGCCGTCCTCCCCCACGAACGTCACCTCGGCGATGGTGTGACCGATCCGCGGTTCGGCGGGTGGCAGCGGGAAGAGCCCGCGGGCCAGCTCGGATCCCGGCCGGGTCAGGAGGTCGTGCACGGAGCCGGACTCGGTGAACCGGCCGTCGCGCATCAACGCGGCCGAGTCGCAGA
>JAOPYH010000505.1 GCA_025964715.1 Streptosporangiaceae bacterium
CTACCAGGGCTGGTCGTGGCGCAGCGCGCCAAGGGCACTGCGCAGGCGTTCTATGAGCGTCGAGCTGGCGGCGTCGTCCGGTTCGGCGGCGGAGAGCAGCTCCAACGCCTCGTCCACGCCCTTGCGCAGTGCGTCCCGCTGGGCGGCGCGTTCGGTGACCTCGGTGTGCAGCCGGTAGAGGTCGACGAACACGGCTACCTTCGACCGCAGTACCCACGGGTCGAAGGGCTTGGTGATGTAGTCAACCGCGCCCGCCTGGTAGCCGCGGAAGGCCATGTGGGGGTCGTAGTCCGCTGCAGTCAGGAACAAGATCGGGATATGCCGGGTCCGCTCTCGCTGCTTGACGTGCCTGGCGGTCTCGAAGCCGTCCATCCGAGGCATGCGGGCGTCGAGGAGGATCACCGCGTAGTCCTCAACGAGGAGCTGCTTGAGGGCCTCCTCGCCGCTGGTGACCGGAACGACCTCGACGGGTAGTCCCTCCAGGATCGCCTGCAGCGCGAGCAGGTTCTCCCGCCGGTCGTCGACCGCGAGGACCCGGACCGGCGGGCTCATGCCGGATCGCTGTCGTGGTGGGCAGTCGCCTTCCCGCTACCGGCCACCCACGAGGCCATGATCGCGAGCAGCTCGTCGAGGTCGACAGGCTTGGTGACGTAGTCGGTGGCGCCCGCGGCCAGGCTCGACTCCCGGTCCCCGGGCATCGCCTTCGCCGTCAGGAACACGATGGGCAGGTCCTGCCACTGCGGAAGGGCCCGGATCCGGCGGGTAGTCGCGTTGCCGTCGAGGTCGGGCATCATCGCGTCCATCAGCACGATCCGGACCTCCGGGTGCTCGGTGAGCAGGGCGATGCCGTCGAGGCCGTTGTCGGCGTAGAGAACCTCGAGACCGTGCAGCTCCAGCGCGCTGGTGAGGGCGAAGACGTTGCGCACATCGTCATCGACGATGAGCACCGTGGCCCCGGACAGCTCCGGCGCCGGGTGCACAGTCGCCGGCGGAGTCGCCCGCAGGATGGGCGCGCCGTGGTCGGCGGCTTCTGGCAACACCTCGGCTGGGCGCGGGGCCGGGACGCCGGGGGCTGTCGGGGCGCTCGCCGGGCACTCGTCGGGCAGTAGCAGGGTGAAGGCCGACCCGACACCCGGCTCGGACGAGACTTCGATCTTTCCCCCCAGCAGCCGGGCGAGCTCTTTGGAGATCGACAGGCCCAGTCCGGTGCCGCCGTACTTGCGGCTGGTGGTGCCGTCGGCTTGTTGGAACGCCTCGAAGATCATCGCCAACTTGTCGGGCGGGATCCCGATGCCGGTGTCGCGCACCGCGAAGGTGATCACCGAACCCGCGCCATCGAGCGAGGGAACCCCGTACAGCGAGCGGCGTGGCGCGAGGCCGACCTGCAGCGTGACGCTGCCTGTGTCGGTGAATTTGATGGCGTTGGCAAGGAGATTGCGCAGGATCTGCTGCAGCCGCTGGGCGTCGGTCGTGATCGAGACGGGCAGCTCCGCCGCCGCCTCGACGCGCAGTTCGAGGCCCTTGTCCTCGGCCTGCACGCCGAAGGCCTGCTCCACGTCAGCGCACACTTCGGCGAGCTGCACCGGGGCGGGGTCGATGTCCACTCGGCCCGCCTCGATCTTGGAAAGGTCCAGAATGTCCTCGATCAGGTGCAGCAGATCCAGCGCGGATGCGTGGATCGTGCTGGCGAACTCGATCTGCTTCGGGGTCAGGGTCGAGTCCTGGTTGTCGGCGAGCAGTCGGGACAGCAAGAGCAGTGAGTTGAGCGGCGTACGGAGCTCGTGGCTCATGTTCGCGAGGAACTCCGATTTGTACTGATTGGCCAGCGTGAGCTGCTGCGCCTTCTCCTCGACACCGCGCCGCGCCGCGTTGATCTCCATGTTCTTGAGCTCGACGTTGCGGTTCTGCTCGGACAGCTGCAGCGCCTTCTCCTCCAGCTCGGCATTGGTGCGCTGCAGCTCTGCCGACTGGTCCTGGAGCTCCGTGGTCAGACGCTGGGACTGCGCGAGCAGCTGCTCGGTGCGACGGCCGGCCTGGATGGTCGCGAGGGCCACGCCGATGGTCGTGACCAACCGCTCCAGAAAGGTCAGGTGCAGCGGCGAGAACGGCGTGGTGGCGGCGAGCTCGATCACCGCCAGCGACTCGCCCTCGAACAGAACGGGGAGCACGACAATGGCGCCAGGCGCACCGGTACCGGTCCCGGAGCGCACATCCAGGTAGCCCTGGGGGACATCGGTGACGACGATGCTCTGCTTGCTCATCGCGGCCTGACCGACCAGGCCCTCTCCGGCGCGAAACTCCCGCGGCGGATTCTGCATCGGGATCGCGTATCCCCCGCACATCACCCAGCGAGCGGGAGTGCTCGCCTCCCCTAGGCCACCGGGGGCGGCGGCCAGGAAGAAGGTGCCGACTTGGGCCCCGACCAGCGGGGCGACCTCCTCCATGATCATCTGGCTGACGTCGCCGAGGTCGCGCTGGCCCTGAAGCAGGCCCCCGACGCGGGCGAGGTTGGAGTCCAGCCAGCCCTGCTTGGCGTTCTCCGCGGTGGTCTCGCGCAGAGCGGCGATCATCTGGTTGATGTTGTCCTTGAGTTGCGCCACCTCGCCGAACGCGGCGACCTGGATCTGCTCGGTTAGGTCACCGCGCGCCACCGCGGTCGACACCGCCGAGATCGCGCGCAGCTGCGTCGTCAGCGTGCCGGCCAGCTGGTAGACGTTTTCGGTCAGGTCCCGCCAGGTGCCCGACACCCCGCGCACCTGCGCCTGGCCGCCGAGCTTGCCGTCGGTGCCCACCTCGCGGGCCACCCGGGTGACCTCGTCGGCGAAGGAGGACAGCTGGTCGACCATCGTGTTGACC
>JAOPYH010000461.1 GCA_025964715.1 Streptosporangiaceae bacterium
CGGTCAAGCAGCGCTTCGGCGGCTTCGCCAAGGCCGTCGGCATGCGCGCGATGACCACCCCCCACGGACTGGCCTACTGCAAGGTGATCATCATGGTCGACGACACCGTCGACCCGTTCAACCTCGCGCAGGTCATGTGGGCGCTCTCGGTGTACTACCACCCCTTCTACGACACCGTAACCGTCCCCAACGCGTCCGTGCTCGCGCTCGATCCCAGCTCTGACCCGGCCGGCATCACCCACAAGATCGTGCTCGACGCCACCACGCCGGCTCCGCCCGAAACCCGGGGTCACTATTCGCAGGTGGTCGGCAGCCCGGAGGGAACCCGCGATTGGGAGAACATCATCAAGGGGCTGCTGGAATGAAGGACACGACCGCGAACACCACCATCTGCCCGCGCTGTGACTCGCAGAACATCCGGCTGCTGACCATCTCTCCGGTCCCCGGCCGGTGGGAGATGTACGTCTGCGGCACCTGCATCTACAGCTGGCGCTCGACAGAGCCGGACTCCGCGACGGACCCGCTCACCTACCCGGCGGAATTCAAGATCGACCCTGCAGAGATCCCGACGCTCCCGGCGATCCCGAGCATCCCCCCACGACGCCGCTGAGAGGGAGCGTGTTCATGCTCCTTCGGGTCTGCGGCTCACCTGCTTGGGCGAGGCGGCTTGGGCTCGCCAAGAAAAGCGACCGGCACTCCAAGGGAGTCGCCGGTGCCGGCGCTGATGCCGGCACCGGCGAGTGTGGCCTTGGTGAACGGGTCATCACGCCGGGGCGAGCGCCCGCTGGCTTATGTCGTGGCCGAGCCGCTCGAAGCGGCCCGCCGCCTCGTCGACCTGAACGAGGTTGGTCTGCAGGTGCTGTGCGCACTGGGTCTGACCCATGAGCGTGGACTTATCGACCAGGCCCTTGTAGGTCGCGCCCTGGAAACTCGAGATCTTTAACTCCTTCCCGACAGTGAACATGTCGAGCGCCTCCGGCGACGGCTCCTGCCTGATGAACTGGTTGAACTCAGCGATCATGCCGTCGACGGCCAGGCACGGGACGTCCTGCCGAGTGGCTCCCATCGCCTGGAAACACGCGTCCAGGTTCGAGATCTTCTGCTGGCCCTTCGCCTGCTCGTTGCGCAGCTCCTGCGACAGGCTCTCGTCGCGGATCTGGCCGGCCAGCTCGCCCCTCATCTGCGTGATCTTGTTTTCCGCGTCATAGGTGGCGCACAGCTCGTAAAGGAACAGGTCCGTGGGGTTGTTGATGGCCATGTTCTCCTCCTGATGCTTCTAGGTAGCCTTGGCCCCCGGTACCCCTTTCGGTGTGATCTATGCCGCAGTCGCTGGGATGCGCTACGCCAGGCCGGGCGCGGCCGGCCTGGCGCGAAGTGCTGGTCCCGAGCGTCTGAACACACGAGCCGAGTCGTATCAGCGGTGTTGTCCCAGGACCTTCGTTCCGTTGGCTCCCACGACGTACCAGTCGGCGCCGTAGTCCTTGAGATTCTGGCCGGTGACATCACCGGCGTTCCTGTCCTTGATGTAGTAGTAGAGCGGGTGCCCGTTATAGGACACCTGAGTCGTGCCGTCGTCTCGTCTGATCGTGCCGAGAAGTTCGGCCCTGACGCCGCTTCCCGTCCGCATCTGTCCGTCCGGGACATACGGTGGCCAGGCCTTCGCGCAGGGCCCGTAGCAGGACGACTTGTTCCTCTTGTCCTTTTCGAACAGGTAGAGCACCCGCCCTGTCCCGGACACTAAGGCCTTGCCGTATCGGGTCTGTCCCAATGCGACGGCCATGCCGCCGCTTGTGGTAGGCGTAGTGGACATGAGTGGCGTGGTCGACGATACGGCGCTGTTGCGAGTGGCGGTCGGTTGTGGTGTTTGGGTGCTCTGGCGAGCTTCCGCCCCACACCCCGTCACGAACACGCCGAGCGTCAATCCTCCGGCGAGCAGAAGCTTCCTCATTTCCGTTCCCCTCGGTATGCGGCACGAGCGTTGTAACTCAAGGTAATCATACGCGCACGTACAGCAAGTGCAATGCCAACTGGGATATGACCCGCGCGGTCCATCACTGGCCGACGCGGAGACACCGCGAACGGAGCCTGCTTTGACCGAACGTATTGCGGACGTAGAGATACCGGACAGCCGACTCGTCGCCGATGCGACCGAGTTGGTCCGCGATGCCGCGAGCCCGCTGTTGTTCGACCATTCGCGGCGGGTCTTCCTGTTCGGGATGCTGCAGGGCCGGCGCCGTGGGCTCGAGCCGGATCCCGAGTTGCTCTATGTCGGCGCGATGTTCCACGACCTCGGCCTGACCGAGCGCTACGGCCGTACCGACGAGCGTTTCGAGATCGATGGAGCCGACGAGGCCCGGCGGTTCCTGCTCGCGCATGGCATCTCCGAGGACATGGCGCGCCGTGTCTGGCTGGGCATCGCGCTGCACACCACCCCGGAGGTTCCGGGGCATCTGGAACCCGAGATCGCCCTGGTCACCGCGGGTGTGGAGACCGATGTGCTGGGAATCGGATACTCGGATCTGGAGCCCGCCCAGATCGACGCCGTCACCGCCGCTCACCCCCGGCCCGACTTCAAGAACCGGATCCTCGCCGCCTTCACCGACGGCAACAAGGACCGACCCGACACGACCTTCGGCAACGTCAACGCCGACGTGCTCGCCCACTTCCTGCCCGGATTCACGCGCGCCGACTTCGTCGACATCATCCAGAACTCCGCCTGGCCGGAGTGAACCACGCCAGCGCATCCGCCCCTGCTCGTGGGAGTCGCTGGGACGGTGGCAGTAGGGTCGCTCGGGATGAGCGAGGTGGGCAGGGCGTTCCGGCAGGTGCTCGATGGGCCGCCGGGGGCTTCGCGTGCGCAGACCGAGCGGCGGACCCGCTGGCTGGTGATCATCGCGGCGGTGCTGGCGAACATCGGCGGCGCGCTGGTGGTGCTGGTGTTCGCGACCGTGGTGTTGCAGGACCCTGACGGCATCGCCGAGTACACCAAGGTGCAGCGCGTCAACGTGGTGGTGTTCTTCGTCTACCTCACGGTCGCGATCGGGGTGGGGGTCGTGTGGGGGCTGCGGTCTTTCCGGCCTGTGCGCGAGCTGGTCGGCGCCGACCGCAGGCTGGAGGAGGCCGAGCAGCTTCTGCTCCTGCGGGCTCCGTTGCGCCTCATGGGCGTGCACGTCGCGTTGTGGGGCATCGCGACGGTCGGCTGGGCCGCCGTCAACGCCTGCTTCTCCGGGCTGCTGGCGGTCAAGGTCGGGCTCACCTGTCTGCTCGGTGCGGTCACCACATGCACCATCGTCTACCTGCTGGCCGAGCGGCTGTTTCGGCCCGCGGTGACGACCGCGCTCCAGAACAAGGTCCCGCGAGGGACCGGCATGCCCGGGGTGGTGGCACGGTCGGTGCTGGCGTGGGCGCTGGGCACCGCGGTCCCGGTACTCGGGCTGGTCTTCGTGGGCGTCGGGTCACTGATCGTCGCGCAGATGTCCCGGCGTCAGCTGGCCTGGACCATGGTCGCGTTGGGCGGGACGGCTCTCCTGGTCGGCCTGGGCGTCACCTACATCGCCGCCAGGGCGGTCGCCGATCCGGTCGATTCGGTGCGGCTGGCCATGGCCCGGGTCGAGCGCAACGACCTGGACGCCGAGGTCCCGGTCTACGACGGCAGCGAGATCGGCCTGCTGCAGGCCGGCTTCAACCACATGGTGATCGGGCTCCGCGAGCACGAACGGCTTCAGGATCTCTTCGGCCGCCAGGTCGGCGAGGACGTCGCCAAGGTGGCCCTCGAACGCGGCGTCGACCTGGGTGGAGAGCTGCGCCAGGTCGCGGTGATCTTCGTGGACGTGATCGGTTCGACCCGGCTGGCGGCCACCCGCCCGCCGACCGAGGTGGTCACGCTGCTCAACCGCTTCTTCGCCGTTGTGGTGGACGTGATCGACAGGCACGGCGGCTGGATCAACAAGTTCGAAGGCGACGCCGCCCTGGTCATCTTCGGAGCGCCCCTGGACCTGGTGGACGCGCCCACCCGGGCCCTGGCAGCCGCCCGAGAGCTCGGCGAGCGCCTGCACACCGATGCGCTAGGCCTGAGCGCGGCCGTCGGCGTGTCGGCGGGCGAGGCGGTCGCCGGCCACATCGGCGCCGAAAAGCGCTTCGAATACACAGTCATCGGCGACCCCGTCAACGAGGCCGCCCGGCTCACCGACCTGGCCAAATCCACCTCTCAGCTGGTTCTGGCCTCGGACGCCGTGGTCCGGGCGGCCGACCCGGCCGAAGCCCAATGCTGGGAGTTCACCGAGGAGGTGACGCTGCGAGGCCGAACCCAGCCGACCCGCCTGGCCGCCCCCCGCCCGGTCGGACGGGCGACCCGTCCGTAGACCGCAGCTCGCACCGGCTGAGGCCATCGCCGTTGGGGACTGGTGCGTTGGCTCAGTTGACCTGTCGGTCGTGGCCTTTCCAGAAGGGCTCCCGCAGCTTGAACTTCTGGATCTTCCCGGTGGCGGTACGGGGGAGTGCCTCGAGGAATTCGACGCGTTTGGGGCATTTGTAGCCGGCCAGGTGACTGCGGCAGTGGGTTATGACCTCGTCGGCGCTCACCTCGGTGCCGTCGGTGACCACCAGGGCGGTGACGAGTTCGCCCCATTTGCTGTCCGGGATCCCGATCACTGCGGCCTCTCGGACGGCGGGATGGGAGTTAAGGGCGTCCTCTACCTCGATGGATGAGACGTTCTCGCCTCCGGAGATGATGACGTCCTTCTTGCGGTCGGCGATGGTGAGGTAGCCGTCGATGAAGGAGCCGCCGTCGCCGGTGTGGAACCAGTTGCCGGCCTGGACCTGGGCGGTCTCCTCCGGGTTCTGCCAGTACCCCTCGAGGTTGGTGTTGGACTGGGCCAGCACCTCGCCGTCGGGGTCGATGCCGATCCGCACGCCGAGGGCCGGTGTCCCGGCCCGGCCGAGACTGCGGGCCTGCTCGTGTGGATCGAGGTCGGCCCATTCGGACCGCATCCGGTTGACCGTCAGCAGCGGCGAGGTCTCGGTGAGGCCGTAGATCTGGATGAACTCCCAGCCCAGCTCGGCCCGGACCCGCTCGATCGTACGGGTGGGCGGCGGCGCTCCGGCGACGATGAGCCTGACCCGGTCCCGGCCGGGGATCTCGCCCTCCCAGGCGGCGGCGCCGTCCAGTGCCGCGGCGACCACCGCGGGCGCCGCGCACAGCACGGTGACACCGTGCTGGTCGATCCGGCGCAGGATCTCGGTGCCGTCGATCTTGCGCAGCACGATGTGCTTGCCGCCCAGCCCGGTGACGGCGTAGGGCATGCCCCAGCCGTTGGCGTGGAACATCGGCAGCGTGTGCAGCAGCACGTCGTTGTCGCTGAGCGTGACGTGCAGTCCGAGGACGGCTGCGTTGATCCACAGGTTGCGGTGCGTCAGTTGCACGCCCTTGGGCCGGGCGGTGGTGCCGGAGGTGTAGTTGAGCGTGGCCGTCGCCGACTCGTCGCCCTCCCAGGGGTTGGGCGCGGCGGTGCTGCCGAAGATCTCCTCGTCGCCGTCACCCAGGACGAAGACGTGCTTGGCGGTCACGGTGTCCAGCAGATGCCGCAGCTCGGGGTCGACGAGCAAGACCTCGGCGCCGGAGTGCTCCACGATGTAGCGGATCTCGGCGGCGGCGAGGCGGAAGTTCACCGGGACCAGGACGCGACCCCAGCCCGAGACCCCGAAGAACGACACGAGCAGACGGGCCGCGTTGTGAGACACGATGGCGACCCGCCCGCCGGCCGGGACGCCCAGCGCATCCAGGCCTGCTGCCTGGCCGCGTGCCAGTCGTGCCACGTCCCGGTAGGTCAACGACCCCCACGACGGGGCGACCTGGTCGGGCTCGTCGACGACCGCGATCCGGTCGGGGTACACCAGCTCGGCCCGGTCCAGAAAGTCGCGAACACCCAGGGGGAAGAACAAGAGGTGACCCTTCGTTCATGGGGCGTGTTCTCGGGCGTTGTGTATGAAATATCACACGAAAGTACAGCGCAAGCTACCCCCGAAGATCGTCACGGGCAAGCGGACCCGGCCTTATGACTCGTGCCTGCCTGCCTGCCGGCCGGCTAGGGGCGGAGGGTCAGGTCTTGGAGTTCGCCGTAGGCCTCGATGTGGGTTCGCGGGGGAGCGCGGCATCGAGGATCGGGCGGAGGGGGCGGACCTCTGCGCCCAGCGCGTCGGCGATGACCAGCGCACGGTCGGGCACGGTCACCCAGCCGTCGCTATCGTCATGGGGTTCGCTGGCGACCAGCACGCCCTCGTCGCTCTCCCTATAGCAAAGGGTCTCCGCCCATGTCGTGCCGACCGCTTGAGTCCCGTCCGTCGCGAGCATGTTCAGACAGGCGTTCGGGTCCAGGTCCACGATGCTGTAGAGCAGACCCTCGACGGCGTCCGGCAACGCCTGGCCCGATTCCAGGCGTTGCCATAGCAGGGCGGCCAGGAAGGCCGAGTCGCAGACGGACTCCTGCTCGCGGCCGGGTGTCAGGAGGAAGCCGGTCTTCCCGACGTCCAGGTGGCCGTTGAGGCTCAGCAGGTGCCGCCCGTCGGTGAAAGGCGCGTTGGCGGCCTCCTCGATCGGCATTCCGGGGCTGGCCGCCCGTACGGCACCGAGCACGCAGGACGAGGACACCTCCCGGGCGAGCGCCGGGAATGCGACGTCATCCCAGATCGGGACCGCCGTGCGGAAGACGGAGGCAGAACCGTCTGCCCGATACCACCCGGTACCGAAGCCGTCCTTGTTCACCAGGCCGATCTGCTGCCAGCGCGGCACTCTGGCCTGGTGGGGGAGGCCATAGCTGGGCTCGAAGAAGAGCTCGTGCAGCGTCTTGGGCGTTCCGGTCCAAGTGAAATGGCGGCACATCGACGTGAGGTCTCCCCTCGTTGCGGGATGCGTACTGCGGTGACGCGGTGGTTGTTTCCAGCCGCCGCCGTCTCACACCGCGTGGCTCTGCAGCCACAGCTCGAGCAACGCGACCTGCCAGAGCTGACTGGCGCCGAGGGTCGTACGGTGCTCGCTCGGTGCGGCCAGCAGGCGCTCCACGTACTCAGGCCGGAACAGCCCGCGCGACTTCGCCGCCGGTGCGCCCAGCGCCTCACGCACCATCTCGAGGTACGGCCCGGACAGGTGCCGGATCGCCGGCACCGGGAAGTAACCCTTGGTGCGGTCGATCACCTCATCCGGCAGGAGTCCGCGGGCCGCCCGCTTGAGCACTCCCTTGCCGCCCTCGGCGAGCTTGAGCTCCGGCGGACAGGCGCCGGCCAGCTCGACCAGGTCGTGGTCAAGGAACGGAGTCCGGGCCTCCAGCCCCCAGCCCATCGTCATGTTGTCGACGCGTTTGACCGGGTCGTCCACCAACATCACCATGGTGTCGAGCCTCAGGGCCGCGTCGACCGCAGTCTCCGCGCCGGGCGCGTCGAAGTGCGCTTGGACGAAGGCGAAGCCCGCGTCCTGATCTAGGAGGTATGGCGGGTTCAGGATTCCGGCGAGCGCGCTGTGCCGGCGGTCGAAGAACACCTGCGCGTACGATTCCGCCGCCCGGTCGCGCGTCGCCTTCGCCAGCGGCGGATACCAGTCGTACCCGGCGAAGACCTCGTCGGCGCCCTGCCCGGACTGCACGACCTTGACATGCCGCGACACCTCCTGTGAGAGCAGGTAGAAGGCCACCGCGTCGTGGCTGACCATCGGCTCGCTCATCGCGCCGATCGCGCCGGCGAGGGCGGGAAGCAGCCGGGAGTCGTCGACCCGGATCTTCTGGTGATCGGTGCCGAAGTGCGTGGCGACCAGGTCGGAGTAGGCGAACTCGTCGCCGGTCTCACCGCCCGCCGCGTCGAAGCCGATGCTGAAGGTCGCCAGGTCGCGCTGTCCGGCCTCGGCGAGCAGCGCGACGATGAAGCTCGAGTCCAGGCCTCCGGAAAGCAGCACCCCCACGGGCACGTCGGCGACCATGCGCCGGTCCACGGCGGTGCGCAACGCATCTAGGACCGCCGCGTTCCACTCGGCCGGACCCATGGCGATCGTACGTGTGAAATCCGGAGACCAGTAGCGATGATCCTCGGTGCTGCCGTCCGGCCGGATCGTACGTACGGTGGCGGGCGGGACCTTCCCGACGCCCGCCAGGATCGTCCGGGGCGGCGGCACCACCGAGTGGAAGGTCATGTAGTGGTGCAGCGCCACCAGGTCGAGCTCGGTGTCGACCCCGCCGCCCGCCAGCAGTGCGGGAAGCGTCGAGGCGAAGCGCAGCCGGGCGGCGTCGCGGGAGACGTACAGCGGTTTGACGCCCAGCCGGTCGCGGCCCAGCACCAGTGTCCCCGAGTCGCGCAGGGCGATGACGAAGGCGAACATCCCCTTGAAATGGTCGACGCAGTCGCGCCCCCACCGGTGGTAGGCCTTCAGCAGCACCTCGGTGTCGGACGTGGAGAAGAATCGGTAACCCTCGGCGCGCAGGGTCGTGCGTAGCGCCTTGTAGTTATAGAGGCAGCCGTTGAAGACCCCGGTCAGGCCGAGTTCGCTGTCCACCATGGGCTGTGCGGCCTTGTCCGAGAGATCGATGATCTTCAGGCGGCGGTGGCCGAGCGCGATCGGTCCGTGTGCCCACAAGCCTGAGCCGTCCGGGCCGCGCGGCTCCATCGCGCCTGTCATCCGGGCGACGGCGGCGATGTCGGCGAGCGTGCCGTCGAGCCGGAGCTCACCGCTCAGCCCGCACATTCGGGGCTCCAGGAGGTCATTGGGCGTCCTTCCTGCCTACGAAAGCCTCGGGTCACTGCATCAGCCAGGTGTCCTTGGACCCGCCCCCCTGAGAGGAGTTGACGATCTTGCTCCCGGCCGGGGCCACCCGGGTCAGCGCGACAGGTACGACGGTCGGCTCGGCGCCGCCGCGGCCCAGGACGACGAAGGCGCGCAGGTCGACGGCGCGAGGTTCGAGACGGCCATCGGCGAAGGTCGGGTGGGTCGACAGCCGTACGGTCTCCTGCGCGATCCAGCGGGCGGGCTCGGCGAGGATCCGCTCGCGGGCCTGGTCCAGCTCGGTGGCGGAGGCATCCGGGCCGATGAGGATGCCGTTGCCGCCGTACCCGTCCACCGGCTTGACCACCAGCTCGTCGAGCCGGTCGAGGACCTGCGCGAGCTGATCGCGGTCGCGGCACAGGTAGGTGGGGACGTTGTCCAGCAACGGTCGCTCGTCCAGGTAGTACTCGATGAGCCCCGGGACGTACGCGTAGAGCGCCTTGTCATCGGCGACCCCGTTGCCCGGCGCGTTCGCCAACGTCAGTGTTCCGCGCTCCATCGCGGCCAGCAGATCCGGGCCCAGCGGCCGGCCATCGGCGCCGACGGCGTCGAAGAGTTCGTCCTCGTCTATCCGCCGGTAGAGCACCTCGACCGGGCTGCGCCCGTCATCGTTGATCCGTACACCGTCGCGGGTGACGAGAAGCCGATCAGGCGTGACCACCGGGATGCCCAACTCGCGGCCCAGCAGCCGATGCTCATAGAAGGCGGGATCCTCCTCGCCGAGCGTGACAAGCGCGGCCGGCGCGGGCGTGGCGCCGGTGAGCGCGGTCCGCAGCACGCTGAGGGCCCGCGCCGGGGCGGACGTGTGGGAGGCGCGGACCAGCTCGGGCAGCACCCGGGCGGCCAGCCAGCGGTTGGCGAGGGCATAACCGATCCCCGAGGGAACCCGGAGGTTGTCCTCCAGCACGGCCCAACGCCCTGCCCCGTCCCGTACGAGATCGATCCCCGCCACCGCACACCGCACCGCCGACCGGGGTACGAGGCGCCCGTCCGGCCGGAGCCCCGGCGACTCGTCGATAGTCCAGGCCGGCAGCATCCGGTCGCGGACCACCGCCCGCTCGCCATAGGCATCGTGCAGGAAGGCCTCCAGGGCACGTACCCGCTGCGACAGGCCGGCCTGAAGCGGCGTCCAGTCCTCGGCGGTGATGACCCGCGGGACGAGATCGAAGGGGAAGAGCCGTTCCGATTCCTCGCCCTCGACATGGAACGTCATGCCGAGCTGCCGCTGAACCTCGTCGCGCTCCCGCTCCCGCTCGCGCAGCCCATCGATGCCGATGCGGTCCAGCGCGGTCATGATCAACCCGTACGGTCCTCGCGCGCTCCCGTCGAAGACCACAGCCTCGTCGGCCTCGGCGCGGTAGCCCGCGAGCATCGCCGCCACCGCCTGGCGCGCCGGTCCCGCGCCGGGCACCCACTCTGTGTTGGCGCGGGTCTCGGCGAGCAACAGCTCGACCACGTCCCCCAGGCCACCTCCGGCGAACGCCCCGCGTTGCCGGGCCGCGGAGCCGCCCCCGTGCAGCGCCGCCTCGGTCAGCTCGGCGACGAGCTCCCAGTCGCCGGTCCGCTCCAGCGTCGGCCGCAGCTTCGTCAGCAACCCTCGGAGATAGGTGTGGGCGGGCACCGGTCCACCGCTGGCCGGATCGAGCAGCTCGCCTCCCAGCCCGGACCTGGCCGCGCGCCATGTCCCAGCCCGTACGAGCTCGGTGCGTACCGGAAGGGGCGGCGCGCCCGAGGCGATGGCGTCCAGCTCACGGATCACGAGCGCGCGGAACAGCCCGGCGAGCAGCGCGACGTCCTCCACCCGCGGGCAGGCGTCGCAGATGCGCAGCTCGACCGTGGGCAGATGCGCCGACGGCCGTACGTCGAAATAGATCATGGCCCGGTCACTGATCACGCCGGACATGACAAGGTCCTCGAGCAGCCGGTCGTACTCCCGGCCCGACTCGAACGCCCCGACCGGGCCGTTGGTCGGCCAGCGGCTCCACAGCAGCGTCCGGTAGCTGGCATAGCCGGTGTCGGAGCCGAGCCAGTACGGCGAGCTCGCCGAGATCGCCAGCAGTGCGGGCAGCCAGGGCCCGACCCGGTGCGCCACCGCCACCGCCAGGTCCCGGTCGCCGACGTCCACGTGCACCTGCGCCCCGCAGATGAGCTGCTCGCGGGCGAGAGCTTGGTACTCCTCCAGCATGTTCTCGTACCGCGGATCGGGCGTGACCTTGAGCGTGTCGAGGTCCGCGACCGGGACCGTCCCGGCGGCCACGATGCCCAGCCCGAGTGGCTCCGCGGCCGCGACGACGCTCCGCCGCAGCGCCGCGAGATCCTCGGCCAGGTCGATCAGCCGGACGAAGGGACGGCTGTTGGTCTCCACCACCGACCGCTGGAGTTCGGCCCCGAACCGGTCCGCGGGGAGCTGCTCGAGCAGGCTGTCGGCCCGGGGGAGCAGGCGATGTGTCTCCAGATCGACAGTATGGAACTCCTCCTCGACCCCCACAGCCATCAGTTCTGGACGGTCAGCCATCACACCAGAATAGATTCGCTGTGTTACGCGAATATGTCTACGGCCGCTTCGGCGTGCCCATCCACATTTCGGTCAAGTCATAACGCTCTAACGAACTGGGCACATTTCCATCTCCTCTTGCCCTTTCTGTTGCTCTTCTATGGTAGGTGCCGGGGCATAAGCTCGTATGGCCGTGCTCCTTAGTCCCGGTGAGCGCCGGTCGCAGTTTTATTGTTTCGGGGGTGTTGTGGCTGTATGCCGCCGAACCGGCTTGGGATCCGATCGTTCCATCGCTTCCGACGTCCCTTGGACTGCTCGCCGTCCGGCGCTCGGGATCTCGTGCCGCGCTCCGCCCTACGGGCGCACGGACGCAAGCGACCCACACCCTCGAAGTCTGTCGGCGCTGATCCGCCGGCCGGCGCAACCGCGTGACACCGATCAGCTGACGCCTGTCGGTTCGCGGTGGCCTGCCGGATTCGAGATCAAACAGTGCCGGTGGTGTGGATCGGTGAGCCTTTCGCGCCGCCCGGCCGAGGGTTCTGGGCCAAGCTCCGCCCCTGACCAGCCAATATCCCCGTCCCGCATCAGTCGTCGTCGTTGTGGAATGAGACGTTCTGCCAGTTGGTGACGCAGCCGCGGTCCATGAAGACCCAGCCCAGGTTGCTGTCACGCACGCCGATGGCCGGGCTGGCGCCATTCGCCGTGAAGCGGTACTGCACCTGGCTCGACGGCGTGCCCGCGGGGTCGCGGAGGGCGCCCGTGTCGTAGGAGCTGGAGGTGTAGTAGTTGTAGAACGCCCGGCACGCGGGATCGACCGAGATGGGACTGCCGTCGGTCTGGTCATGGGATGCGGCGTTGAAGTTGTAACCGAATGAGCGGCGGTGGCTGATCTGATTGTTGATCGCGTCGCTGCATGACGCCGCCGCCGTACCCGTGGGGTTGCTGCTGAGCGCACCTGGTGGGATCCAGGCGCACAGGTTGTTGTTGCCGTGGGTTCGCCCGTAGTGGTAGCCGCTGGCGGTGGTCTGCTGGACATCGAATGAGGAACCGGCCATGGCAGTCCCCATGAAGTAGCCGCATGGCTTGTTCTGCAGCCACGTGCCGGCCTGGATGGTGCCGTGGTTGTCGCACACCGCCGGCTTTGGTGAGTTGGGCTGGACCGTGTACCGATTCGCCGCCTGCGCGGCCGGCGCCAAGGTCGTGGACAGGAACACCAAAGCCGCAGCCGCGCCGCCGCTCCAGGAGGCGATCCGACGTGTGCGAGCTAGGCGAGCGACGAAGGTATGCACGGCTGCTCCAGGGGTTTGGTCGGGGCCATAAGGGCCGCTACAACTTCATGTCGGACGTGGCGTCAGCGAGGTTGGACGGTCTTTCGTGCGGGCGAGGCTATGCCAGGTCACAGATCTAAATCACCCATCGCCAAGGAGATGATCTACTGGGTAGTATCGGCCGCTCGGGGGGGACCGAATTTGTATTGTCCACCGAGGTGATGCCATGTACCAGCAGGTCCTCGATCCCGTAGCCCACTCACTTGCGTGGAGCTCCCTGATCGCGTCGATACCCCTCTTCGTGCTGTTCATCTTGCTCGGCGGTCTGCGGACACGTGCCTGGATCGCCTCTCTGGTGTCCCTGGTCGTCGCACTCGTCCTGGCCACCGCGGTGTACGGGATGCCGTTCGGGCAGGCATTGCTCGCCGGATCGGAAGGCGCCGCGTTCGGGTTCTTCCCGATCCTCTGGATCGTCATCAATGCGATCTGGGTTTACAACATGACCGTCGCGACAGGCCACTTCGACGTTCTGCGCAGATCCTTTGCCCAGGTCAGTGACGACCAGCGCGTCCAGGCGATCCTCATCGCCTTTTCGTTCGGATCCTTGATCGAGGCGCTGGCCGGATTCGGGACACCCGTCGCGGTCACCTCGGTGATGCTCATAGCGCTCGGCTTCAAGCCGCTCAAGGCGGCCGTTGTGGCCCTCGTCGCCAACACCGCGCCGGTGGCGTTCGGCGCGATGGCCACTCCCATCTTGACCCTGGGCAAGGTGACGAGCCTGTCCAGCGACACGCTCGGCGCGATGGTCGGGCGTCAGACCCCGATCCTTGCGGTCTTCGTGCCGCTCGTCCTGATCGTGATCGTGGACGGCCGGCGCGGTATGCGTGAGACCTGGCCGGCTGCGGCAGTGTGCGGGATCGTCTTCGCCGTGGCGCAGTATGTGACGGCGAACTTCCTGTCGATTCCGCTGACGGACGTGGTCGCATCGCTGGCCTCGGCCGCGGCGGTCGTGCTCCTCGTACGTGTGTGGCGACCGCGCGTGGCGCAGCGCCCCGCGGTCGTCGCGGGTGGCTCGGTGGACGAGCCGACCGCGGACTTCGCCAAGCGGGTCAGCCGCCCGGACTCGCGCGCCGACGTGGCGCGGGCCTACGCTCCGTACGCGATCATCATCGTCGTGTTCGTGATCTGCCAGATCGGCCAGATCAAGGAGCTGTTGAACAAGGCGACGCAGACGTTCTCGTGGCCGGGTCTGCACCTGATGAGCCATGCGGGCAAGCCGCTGGGGCTGGTGACCTTCACCCTGAACTACCTGACCACGCCGGCCACCCAGATGCTCCTGGCCGGGATCTTCACCATGGTGGCACTCCGCGTCGGCCCAGGCCGGGCCCTGCGTGCGTACGGCGCGACACTGGTGCAGCTGCGCTGGGCCATCCTGACCGTCATGGCGGTGCTGGCGCTGGCGTTCGTCATGAACGCCTCGGGACAGACGATCACCCTCGGCACGTGGATGGCCGGGGCGGGCGGCGCCTTCGCGCTGCTGTCGCCGATCCTCGGCTGGCTGGGCGTGGCGGTGACCGGTTCCGACACCTCGGCCAACTCCCTCTTCGGGGCACTGCAGATCACCGCGGCCGGCAAGGCCGACCTTTCCCCGGTCCTCATGGCCGCGTCCAACAGCTCCGGTGGCGTGCTCGGCAAGATGGTCTCGCCGCAGAACCTCGCGATCGTCGCCGCCGCGGTGGGCCTGGACGGCCGGGAGGGTGACATCTTCCGCCGAGTGGTCGGCTGGAGCCTGCTGTTCCTGCTGGGAATGTGCGTGCTCACCGGCCTGCAGTCCACCGGAATCCTGTCCTGGATGGTGCCGTGAGCCCGCACCGCCGTGACCGTGACTCACCTTTCCCTATGTGCCCGCCGTCGGGATAGTCAGCGACGAGGGCCGCCCCCGAAGGCAGGTGCCAGGGGGCGGCCCTGACGGCTGTAGTGGCCCGCGCGGTGAGGCCTCGCGGGACAGAAGACCTCAGCGCCGTGGATCGTCGATCGCCGCGATCTGTTCCGTGATGTCGCGCTCGACATCCCGGATATGGCGCACTACGGCGGCCCTGGCGTCGCGGGCCCGGCGGCCGATGATCGCTTCAACGATCTTCTCCTGGCCGGCGCGCGCGTGGGCCCGGCGGCCGGGCAGCTGGATCACGCGGCGCGAGTAGGCGAAGAAGAGCGGCTCGATGATCTCGAGCAGACGCTGTAGCAGAGTGTTCTTGGTCGCGCTCACGATGGCCCTGTGCAGCGAGGTGTCGAGCTTGATGAACTCGTCGTCGGTCAGGCCTGGGTCGGCCAGTTCGCCGAGGATACGTTCAAGCTCGGTCATTTCCTGTGGCGTGATGCGTTTCGCGGCCAGGCTTGCCGCCTCCGGCTCGAGGGCCATGCGGGCCTCGAACAGCTCGGGGACGGTGAAGTCGTCGAACACGAGCAGGTGGGAGGTGTTCGTATTGCTGACGACGAATACGCCCACGCCGTGATCGGTTCGCAATAGCCCATTCGCTTCGACCATGCGGATGGCTTCGCGCATCGAGCTGCGCCCGACACCGAATTGCTCCGCGAGGACGCGCTCGGACGGGAGTTTGTCCCCTGGTTTGTACTCGCCGCGCGTGATGAGTCTCTTCAGCTGTGCCGCAACCGAGTCCGCGACCTTCAGCCGGCGGACAGGTTCGATGCCACCGGGACTCGTGCCGATCATTTCACAAGTCCTTTCACTGAGAGGGCCCGGCTCCCATTGGACATGGAGAGGGACCGGAGACATTACGGGGACAGGTGACCTGAAGACTACGGCACGTTGCCGAGATATGGAGGCTTTTCTGCTAAGACCGGTGTCATGGCATGGATTTCAGAAAGCCGGCCGGCCGGCTATCCGGGTTCGGCAGTTCTACAAGGTCGTGCTGGCACACATCGTCTCTGACCTCGAGTGTCATTGATCTGCCTCGGTCGCGAGGCCGAGCCGGCCGACGATCTGGCGCTCGACGTGGCGGATGTGCCGCACCGCGGCGTTGCGCGCGTCCCGACCACGACCGGCGAGAACGGCTTCGACGATCTCCCGGTGCCCGCACTGCGCGGATTCGCGTCGCCCGGGCAGCTGGATGACCCGATGCGAGTACGCGAGCAACAGCGGCTCGATGCTGTCGAATATCTGGCTCAAGATCCTATTCTTCGTGGCCTTGACGATCGTCTTGTGCAGATCGACGTCGAGGCGGACGAACGCGTCATCGCTGATCTCTGGGTCCTCTGCCTTCGTCAGGATGGCACGAAGCTCCTCGGCCTCCGCGGGCGTGATCCGCTTGGCCGCCACGCCGGACGCGTAGCCCTCGATCGAAAGACGCACCTCGAAGAGGTCGGGCACCGTGAAGTCGTCGAAGACCAGCAGCTGGGACAACGTGGGCGAAGGCCTGCTGTTGCTCACGACGAACACGCCCACGCCGTGCTCGATGCGCAGCAGGCCGCTCGCCTCGACCAGGCGCAGCGCCTCACGCATAGAGCTCCGCCCGACGCCGAACCTGTCGGCGAGGATCCGCTCCGGCGGCAGTTTGTCACCGGGTGCGTAGTCGCCCCGCTCGATCAGCCGGTTGAGCTCGGCGGCGACCGAGTCGGAGACCTTCAGCCGGCGAACCGGCTTGATCCCCTCGGCATTGTCTTCGGTCATGTCCTCGCCCCTCCGGTGACCGGTGCCCTCTCGCTGGTACGGATCCGGGCTGCTGGTCTGGTGGTCTGAACAGTAACCCAGCAGTGCCACCACGTGTCAAACACCCCGCAGCGCTCCAGCTCCATGGCCAGGCTCCGGTTTCGTAGCGCAAACCTGCTCGTCATCTGTTCGTCACAAACCTCTTGACAGGGCTTTGGCCCCGGCTTAGGTTCTGGGTCACACCAACTGTTCAGACCACCTGATGACCAGGGTACCGGTTCACCGGGTGAGACGGTGCGGCGTGTAAACGGCGTGCCGGCGGATCTGAACACGGTGGAAACGCTCGCACCACGGCGATCGGTGAGCTAGCCGGCCTAGGACCGAAAGCGAAGCTCAGCCCCCCAGACAGGAGAAGCGATGTCCTCGCTCGATTACACGTACGAACACATCGACGACGTTATCGACCGCTCTGCGTTCGTGGCTCCGACGATCGATCCGAAGAAGACGATGCTGCTGGTGCTCGATATGCAGAAAGCCTGTGCGCAGCCCGGTGGCGCGATGTACATCCCCAGCGTGGGCGGCGCCCCGGAGGGCAAGGACGTCATCCAGCCGGTGGTCAAGGTGCTCGAGGCCTGCCGGGCCAAGGGGATCCCGGTCGTGTGGTCGCTGTGGGGTCTGCGTCCCGACGGCAAGGACGCCGGCGTGGCCGAGCTGAAGTGGCCGGGCGTGCTGCCCCTGGAAACCTTCCCGGGCAGCTGGGGCAACGGCGGCGATGAGCTGGTCGACGAGCTCGAGCCCCTCCCGGACGAGCCGGTCATCCGCAAGCATCGGTTCTCCTCGTTCTACGGCACGGCTCTCACCGAGTACATGCGCAAGGCCGGCGCGGACACGCTCGTGGTCGCGGGACTGTCCACCGGCAACTGCCAGATGGCCACGGCCATCGATGGTGCGAACCAGGACTTCAAGATCGTGGTCTTGGCGGACACCACGGCCGCCATCCCCTCCGGCAAGGACGACCCGCTCGGTTACGGCCAGCACTGGGAGGCCCTGCGCCAGATCCAGGCCAACCACGGCGACGTGCGCACGAGCGTCGAGTTCCTCGACCTCATCGACGCCTGAGCGCGTCACCCAACGCCCTGCCCGAACCCGAGACAACCGAGACTCAAGGACGTGAGATGTCGCTTTCCGGAAAGCGTGTTGCCCTGCTGATCGAAGACGAGTACCAGATCCTCGAGGGCTGGTACCCCAAGCTCCGCCTGCAAGAGGCGGGTGCCGAGGTCCGCGTGATCGGCAGCGGCACCAAGAGCAGCTATGACAGCAAGGAGCACTACCCGATGGAGGCGGACGCCTCCGCGGCCGAGGTCTCGGCCGACGAGTTCGACGCCATCGTGATCCCCGGAGGTTTCGCGCCCGACAACATGCGGCTGCACCCGGAGATGATCGACCTTGTGCGCAAGGCCTACGAATCGGGGAAGCTGGTGGCCGCCATCTGCCACGGCGGATGGATTCTCGCCTCGGCCGGCGCCGCCAAGGGCCGCCGGATCACCGGGTATCTGCCCATTCGCGACGACGTCGTCAACGCCGGGGCCACCTGGGTCGCGGACCAGCCGGTGGTCGAGGACGGCAACGTCATCACCTCGCGCTCGCCTGACGACCTGCCCGACTTCGGCCGCGCGATCGTCGACTACCTCGGCCGCTAGAGGCGGCACGGGCCGTCGAGCCCTCGGAACCACGGTCACCGACCGGCGGAACCGAAGAACAGTGCCACACCCGTCCGCACGGACCCCCCTTGCGTGCGGACGGGTGTGACCGCCGAACCTCACACCTATAGATAACGACCCGCAGAACAGAGGGCACATGGGAAACGTGAGCCTGACATCCCCTGACGGCAAGCCCCCACTCGGAGGCTGGCTGCCGTCGATCCGGTTTACCGAACCGCAGACCAGCGTCCTGAACGCCGCGGCCGACCAGCTCATCCCCGGGGGCGGAGGCTTCCCGAATCCGAGTGAGGTCGACGTCATCTCGTTCATCGCCAAGTACGTGACCCCGTCGGGGCGGGAGGCCAAGTGGTACCCCTTTCTCGCCGAGGACGACTTCAAAGTCCGGCTCGAGGCCCTGGGCGATGAATTCGTCCGCGCCACCTCCGCCCGGAGGGTGCAGGTCCTGCAGGCACTGGAGCGGGACGAGGCCGAGTTCTTCGGGCGGCTGAGGGACATCGTCTATCACGCCTATTACTCACGGCCCGAGGTCATCCGCGCGATGAACCGGAATCTGGCCGCGGCCAAGGACTACCGCAACACCCCGCAGCCGTACGGCTACTCCGACGTCATGGACGACTGGGACGACGAGCTGCTGAGCAGGGTGCGCGGCTCCTACAAGAGGACCGAGGACGTCAAGCCCGTGGTGGTCCCGGCCGACCTGCCGCGCACCACCGGCACCCGGCAGGCGCACGTGCCGCCCGAGACCGCCGAGCCGCAGCCGACGCCCTCGGGCGGGTGAACCCGGTGCATCACATCCGAGAAGCAGGAGATAGCTGATGGCGGCATACACCGAGACCGACGTCCTGGTGATCGGGGCCGGGGCCGGCGGGGGTGCGATGAGCAAGCGCCTCAGCGACGGCGGACTGAAGGTCGTCTGTCTCGAACAGGGTGACTGGGTCCACGCGATGGAGCACCCGCACCTCTACGACGGCTGGGAAATCGAGCGGAAGCGGAACTGGTCGTTCGAGCCGAATGTTCGGCAGTTCCCCGAGGACTATCCGACCACGGGCAACACGACCCCCTACATCTACACCGGGGTGGGCGGTTCCACCCTGCACTACGCGGCCGCCTGGCCGCGGTTCAAGCCGGTCGACTTCCGCAAGGGCACCGAGCACGGCCTCGAGGGATCGATCGACTGGCCCATCAGCTATGAGGAGCTCGAACCCTTCTACGCGATCAACGACGCCGAGATCGGGGTCGCGCGCCGGACCGGTGACCCGGGCAACCCGCCGCGCCCGGACGGCTGGGGCCCGGCGAGCCGTGGCGGCAAGGTGGGCCACAAGATGGGCACCGGGTTCGACAGGCTCGGCTGGCACTGGTGGCCGGCGGACAACGCGATCCTCACCCGGCCGAAGGACTCTCGTCTCCCGTGCAACGACTGCGGGTTCTGCCTGGCGGGATGTCCACGGCACTCGATCGCCTCGACGGACGTGTCGTACTGGCCGAAGGCGCTGCGCAACGGGGTCGACCTGCGGACGGGCGCCCGCGTCGAGCGGATCAATGCGAAGAACGGTCGTGCCACGGGAGCGACCTACATCGACCGTGCCACCGGGAACCGGCACGAGGTCCGAGCCAAGATCGTGGTCGTCGCGGCGAACTCCATCGGAACGCCGCGACTGCTCCTCATGTCGGCACAGGCGGGCCACCCGGACGGGCTGGCCAACAGCAACGGCCTGGTAGGTACGCACCTGATGTTCCACAGCTGGTCGTTCGTGGACTTCTGGTTCGACGAGCCGCTCGAAGGATTCAAGGGCCCCGAGCCCGCGGTGCTGTACAGCCAGGAGTTCTACGACACCGACTCCTCGCGGGGCTTCGTCAACGGGTTCTCCCTCCAGGTGGGCACGGCGCTCGGCGCGGCCACCAGTGCACTGGGCACCAATACCGGCAACATCGCGCCCTGGGGGACGGATCACCGCAGATTCTTCAACGAGCACTTCGGCCGGCACGCGCTCATCTACGTGCAGGGCGAGGACCTGCCTGTGCGCACCAACCGGGTGACCCTCGACCCCGAGGTGACCGACTCCAGCGGCCTGCCGGCGCCGCATGTCCACTATGACCTGCATGAGAACGACCGCCGCCTGGTCGAATGGGGACGGCTGCGGGCTCGCGAAGCGGCCGAAGCCGCGGGGAACGTGATGGACACCGCGACCACCGGCATCGGCGGCATCGACGCCCCGCCTCCGGGCTGGCACATCATGGGTACCTGCCGCATGGGCAACACCCCCGAGGACTCGGTCACGAACAAGTGGAACCAGACCTGGGACGTGCCGAACCTGTTCATCACCGACGCGAGCTCCCTGACGACGGGCGCGGCGGTCAACCCGACGAGCACGCTGCAGGCGGTCGCGGTACGCAGCGCGGAGTACATCAAGCGTCGTTTCTCCGACATCGTCGCGCAGAGGACGACGCCCGGTAACGCCGAAGCCCCCGACTTCTGATCGCGTGTGGCGCCGGCGACCTCCCGGTCGCCGGCCATGCCACCCGCGGAGAGGAGAACCAAATAATGCGTAACACCAAACCCGATCCGGTCGACGTCGTCGTCGTCGGGCTCGGGGCCACCGGGGGGACCGCGGTCAAGGTTCTCAGCGAGGCGGGCATGAAGGTCGTCGGCTTCGACCGCGGGCCGTGGCTGCGACCACAGGACCACTATTCCGGAGACGAGCTGAAGTTCGTCAACCGGAACTATCTCTGGCCCGACCCGAACCTCTTCCCGCGCACGGTCCGCGAGGACGAGGACACGGTGGCCGAGCGCTTCCCGTTCTCACCCACTCCCCAGCTGGTCGGCGGCGGGACGAACCACTGGGCCGGCTGGGTCCCCCGGCCGCGCGAGTCCGACTTCATGCAGCGGTCGCTGCACGGCGACCTGCCCGGGGCCAACCTCGCCGACTGGCCGATCAGGTACGAGCACCTCGAGCCGTACCTAACCAAGGTGGAGTGGGAGTTCGGCATCTCCGGCATCGCGGGAGCCGACAAGTACGAGCCGTACCGGAGCAAGGGCTACCCGAGCCCGCCACTGCGGCCGACCCGCTTCGGCAAGCGTTTCTACGACGCGTCGAAGAAGCTCGGGATCAACAGTTTCCCGATCCCGCACGCGATGGTCACCAACAACCACAAGGGCCGCGACCCCTTCAATCACACCAGCTTCTGGAACCAGTACGGCGACCCGAGCACCGCGCGCTCGAACACGCTGACCACCTTCATCCCCGAGGCCGTGGCGACCGGCAACTTCGAGCTCCGGTCGGAGTGCTTCGTGAGCGAGGTCAAGGTCGGCAAGGACGGCCGGGCGACCGGGGTCGTCTACATCGACCCGGACGGCAACGAGGTGCAGCAGGACGCCGAGATCGTCATCCTGACCCTCGGGGCGATCGAGTCGGCCCGCCTCATGCTCATGTCCAGGTCACCGCTGTTCCCCGACGGGATCGGCAACAGCAGCGGAATGGTGGGCAAGAACGCGACCTTCCACGAATACCTGTTCGCCGTGGGCCTGTTCGACCAGGAGATCGACGACCCGCTGTACGGCTGGGCCGGCAACTACATCAGCGGTGGTTCGTTCGAGTTCTACGAGACAGACGAGAGCCGGGGACACATCGGCGGCTCGCTGATCTCGGCGTCGCAGACCGCCCACCCGATCAATTGGGTCTTTCCCGGCCGCCCCCAGTGGGGCGACGCGCTCAAGGACGCCGACCGCAACTACTTCAACTACGCCATGAAGATCGGCCTGATCCTGCACGACATGCCGGTCGAGTCGAACCGGGTGGACCTGGATCCGACCGTCAAGGACGCCTGGGGCATGCCCGTCGCCCGGATCACGCACAGGCCGCACGCCAACGACGTCGCCATGGGCAAGTGGCAGGTCGACAAGAACGCGGAGATCCTGGAGGCCGCGGGGGCGCGCAAGACCATCCCCGTCTACCTGGACCGGATGACCGGCAACACCTGCCACCAGCACGGGACCGCGCGCATGGGAACCGACCCGTCCAAGACGGTCCTCAACGAGTGGTGCCAGACCCACGACGTGGACAACGTCTTCGTCCTGGACGGCTCCTGCTTCCCGACGTCGACGGGCGTCAACCCGACTCTCACGATGATGGCCAACGCCTGGCGGTGCTCGGAGTACATCGCCGAGGTCTACTCCAAGGGCCGTGAAGAGCACATCCGGATCTCCGGCTGACCGGCCGGCCCAATCCAGAAAGGAGGACGTCATGACCCTGAAGGCCAACTGGGAGGTCGTCGGCTCCCCGATCGACCCCGACTCCGACGAGCGGCTGTTCTTCACCGACCACGAGTGGGAAACGGTCGAGGCGGCGACGGCCCGGATCATCCCCACCGACGGGGACCCCGGCGCCAAGGAGGCTCGCGTCGTGGTCTTCATCGACCGCTACCTGTCGGGCATCGGTTACATCTTCGCCGCCGCGGACGGCAGCGGGTTCCTGAAGCTCACCGGCAAGTTCGCGGACGCCTGGCGCTCCCGCATGTACGACATGCAGCGGACCTACCGTGAAGGCCTGCGGCACCTGGACACGATCGCCAACGAGGAGGCCGGGCAGGACTTCAAGGCGCTCGCCGAACAGGACCAGGACCGCGTGCTGGAGATCGTGTCCGGCCGGCCCAAGCCCACCCGGGTCACGCTCGGAGCGAGTGACTCGGTGGGCACGTTCCTGCAGGGCGTCTTCGACCAGGGACTCCCCTTCTTCGACGCGCTGTGTCTCCACACCTGCCAGGGCTTCTACTGCGACCCCGTCTACGGCGGCAACCGTGACCAGGTCGGCTGGAAGATGATCGGCTTCCCCGGCCCGAAGTCCCTGAAGGACACCATGGACGGGACCTACGACACCCACGCGTACTTCGAGCCGGAGTACGACTGGAACGACCTCATCCCGCACCTGGCCGAGCAGCAGTAATCCGCGCGGTCCGGAGGTACCGAGAGAAAGGGAAGCTTCATGCGAATCACCGGCGTGTCCGCGGTGCCGCTCGCCTCGCCATTGAGTGAAGAGCTGCGCTGGGGGGCCATGGCCGTCCGGGTCAAGGGTGGGATCGTCGTCCGGGTCACAACCGACGAGGGACTCGAAGGTATCGGCGAAGCGGGCTTCTCCGCGGAGTACTTCCCGACGGTCGGTCCGATCATCAACGATCAGCTGGCCCCGATGCTCATCGGGAAGGATCCACGCGACATCGGGGCACTGTGGCAGCAGATGCTCGACGCGACGCACATGTGGGGGCGCCGCGGCATCGAGACCTACGCCATCAGCGGGGTCGACATCGCGCTCTGGGACCTGCTCGGAAAGATCAGTAATCAGCCCGTCTACCGGCTCCTGGGTGCCTCCAAGTCCCGCGCCCGCGCCTATTTCGCCCCATCGCTGAAGCCGGTGGCGGAGATCGTCGAGGAGTGCCGGAAAGCAGTGGCGGACGGCTTCACCGCGATGAAGCTGCGCGTCACCGCCGACCTGAGCCAGGCGGTGGAAACCGTGGGGTCCGTACGTGACGCGGTCGGCCCGGAGGCCGAAATCATGGTCGACGCCAACATGTCCTACGACCGGCGGGGTGCGCTCCAGCTCGCACGCGAGCTGGAGGCGATCGGCGTGGCCTGGCTCGAAGAGCCGATCCTGTCGCGGAGTCTCACGCAGTACGTGGACGACCACAGCTGGCTGGCCGACCGGGTGTCGCTGAAGCTGGCCGGTGGCGAGTCGCTGCTCACCCGGTACGAGTACATCGACGTCTTCGCACGCCGCACCTTCGACGTGATCCAGCCTGACTGCACGAGCGTCGGCGGAATCTCCGAGGCCAAGCGGGTCGCCGACATGGCGAGCGCGTACAACATCACCTGTGTGCCTCACATCGCCTGTTCGTCCGGGACCGGTGTAGCGCTCGCCGCAGGCCTGCATCTCATCCTCGCCTGCGAGAACGCGCCGCTGGTGGAATTCGACGCCTACGGCGGCCCGGGCTGGGACGGACTCCTGCAGGACCCCATCCACGTGGAGGACGGCTTCCTGGCGGCCCGGGATGCGCCCGGGCTCGGCGTGGAGCTGCGGGACACCGAGCGATTCGCCGTCACACCCGGTGCCACGGAGGCAGTGCGATGACCGGCACAGCGGCGACGGGCTCCCTTTTTCCGGACCCCCCGGTGATCGCGATTCTTCGCGGCCGGTCCGCGGGCCGCTTCGGCGCGGTCACCGAGGTCCTGTGCGAGGCCGGCGTCCGCGTCGTCGAGCTCACCCTGACGACGCCCGGCGCCCTGGAGGCATTGGCGGGCATCCGTGCGCAGGTTCCCGCCGACATCGTCCTCGGCATGGGGAGCGTGCTCACCAAGGAGGACGTCGACGCATCGGTGCACGCCGGCGCGCAATGTCTGTTCACCCCGACCTATCTTCCCGAGGTCGTAGCGCGTGCGGTCGAGGTGGGCGTACCCATCGTGGCGGGCGCCGCCACCCCGACAGAGATCTTCAACGCGTACGCGAGTGGTGCCAGCGCGGTGAAGGTCTTCCCCGCTTCGCAACTGGGCGGACCGCAGTACCTGCGGGCCGTCCGGGCCCCGTTGCCGGAGGTACCCCTCGTACCCACAGGCGGCGTCGGAGTGCGGGATGTAGCGGCATACCTCGCGGCGGGCGCAGCGGCGGTAGGGCTGGGCGGCCCCCTTCTCGGAGACGCGCTGGACGACGGAGGTGACCTCCATGAGCTTGCGGCGCGTGCCCGCGAGGTGGTCGCGTCCAGCAAGGCGGCGAAGGGGTGAGCAGGGGACTGGTCACGCTCGGCGAGACCATGGTGCTCCTGATCGGGCCGGACATCGGCCGGCTGCGCCATGCCGCCGCAATGGCGCTGGGCATCGGGGGTGCCGAGTCCAACGTCGCCATCGGCGTGGCGCGGCTCGGGCTCCCCTCGGCGTGGCTCGGCCGCGTCGGTGACGATGAGCTCGGGGAGATGGTCCTGAGCAGGATCCGCGCGGAGAACGTCGATGTGGGCGGGGCGGTCCGGGATCCCGACGTGCCGACGAGCCTGATGGTCAAGGAACACCCGCTGCCCGGCGTCAGCAGGGTGACGTACTACCGCCGGAACGGACCCGGGGCCCGGCTGAGTCCGTCCGACGTGGACGAGACCCGGATCCGCGCCGCCAAGGTCCTGCACATTACGGGGATCACCCCGGCGCTCAGCCCGAGCGCACTGCAGACCGTGCAAAAGGCAGTCGAGATCGCACGGGCTGACGGCGTGAAAGTTTCCATGGACGTCAACTACCGGGCGGCCCTGTGGTCCCCGCAGGAGGCCCGGGAGGTGCTCCGCGACCTGGTCCGGTGCTGCGACATCCTGTTCGCCGGTGACGACGAAGCCGAGATGCTCGGCGTCTCCGGAAGTCCGGCCGAGCAGGCACGCCGCCTCGCCGACCTGGGTCCGAGTGAAGTCGTCATCAAGCTAGGGGCTCGCGGTGCTGTGGGCTGGATCGATGGCGAACACCTCCCGGTGGCCCCGGTGCAGGTCACGGCGGTGGATACGGTCGGGGCGGGGGATGCCTTCGTCGCGGGATACCTGGCCGAGCACATGAACGGAAGGCCGTCTGCCGAACGCCTCCGCACGGCGGCCATCTGCGGAGCCTTCGCCGTCTGCGCCCCCGGCGATTGGGAAGGTCTTCCCACCCGAGGCGACCTTGACCTCCTCACGGTGGGAGAGGGCTCCGTGCTGCGCTGAGCTCCGCCCGCGTACCGGTCATCGGCCGGCTCTGAACGGATGCAGAACCGAGTGCCAATGCTCCGCCAGCCGTACTCCCGAGAGACGTGTCCGGATCGTCGGTGCGCTCCCGGAAACGTCGGTGATCTGCACGTGCCGGTGAGTCAGGGTGATTTCGCGCCCGGCCGCGGTCACGATGACCGGGCCATCGCCCGGTGGTAATGCCGCCACTACCGCCGCGCACCACGTGGCCATGGCCTCGGGTGTCAGCTCGAAGGGCAAGGCGACCTCTGTGGCGGAGGCCGCGGCCGACGGGTGAACGGGCACGAGGGGGCCATGCCGGCGTGTCATCTCCCGCGCGCCCGCCAGCAAGGTGGGCGCGAAGCGCCAGCCGCCCGGCCCGCCCAGCCGCAATGCCCCGCCCGGCCACGGTAGGACCGTGGCCAGGCGGGCACCGGGTGCGTCGGTGCCCCGTACGAGCGCGCAAAGCGTCCGGGCGCGTCGCTGCGCCGCGCCTGCGCCGAGTGGCGCGATACGCTCCGTCCACCCGGTCGTCGGGGTCCCGCAGGCTCCGCACACGGGCTTATGCCATCACGTCGCCGCTGTTGGGGCCGAGGGTCTGCCCGGTGTAGAGGTTGCCGCCGGGATCGGAGGCCAGCAGCACCGCGGTGGGCGCGACCTCCTCGGGGCGGCCGAAGCGGCCGAGCGGGAGTTCGGCTTCCTTCGCCTGTTTCCAGTCCGGGCTCAGTCCGTCGACGAGCGGCGTGTCGATGGGCCCGGGTGCGATCGCGTTGACGAGCACGCCCCGGGCCGAGACCTCTCGGGCGAGTGCCTTGGTGAAGCCGATGACGCCGGCCTTGGCCGCGCTGTAGTGGGTGAGTCCTTCCCCGCCTTTCTGGCCGAGCTGGGAGGCGACATTGATGATCCGGCCGCCGCCGGCCGCCAGCATGTGGGGGGTCACCGCGCGGCAGGTGAGGAAGACGCTGGTGAGGTCGACGTCGATCATGTGCTGCCAGGTCCGCAGGTCCATCTCGACCAGCGGCACTTCGGTGAGGATCCCGGCGGAGTTGACCAGCACGTCGATGCCGCCATGTGCCGTCAGGACGGCGTCGACCATCGACCCCACCTGTACGGGGTCGGCGAGATCGGCGATGTGGTGCGTGGCCGCCCCTGTGGAGGCGGCGGTGCGCTCGAGGCCGACGGCATCCCGGTCGGCCAGTGCCAGGGTGGCGCCGGCGTCGGCGAAGGCCTTGGCGATCGCGGCGCCGATTCCGCTCGCGGCGCCGGTGACGAGGCAGCGGCGTCCGTCGAGCACACCCGCTCCGGTCAGGTCGCGCATGGTGGTTCCTTCCAAAAGTGATCTGCTCAGTCCGGGAAGCGGACGGTGAGCCCGCCGTCGACGATGAGCTGCTGACCGGTGACATAGGCGGCGTCGTCGGAGGTGAGGAAGCGGATGACGCGGGCGACCTCGTCCGCTCGCCCGACCCGGCCGGCGGGGATGATCTTTCCCGCGGCGGCCAGGCCCTCGGGCCCGAGCGAGTTCTGGGCGTCGAGCGACTGCGGGGTCTCGATGAGGCCCGGGATGACGGCGTTCGCGCGGATTCCCCGTGGGGCGAGCTCCACGCCGAGCGAGCGGATCAGGCCCAGCACTCCGGCCTTCGCCGCGGCGTAGTGGGCATGCTCGGCCCAGCCGTAGACGCCGCCGGCGATCGACGACACGGCTACCATCGCCCCGCCCTCGCGCATCGGCCCCGCGGCCGAACGCAGTAGCCGGAGGACGCCGGTGAGGTCGACGCCGAGCATGTCGTCCCAGCGCTCGTCGGTGAGCTCGGCGAGGCCGGCCTGGCGGAGGATCCCGGCGTTGGCCACCGCGATGTCCAGCCGGCCGAACTCGCGCAACGCCGTGCCGACCAACGCGTCCACCGCGGCCGAGTCGGTGACGTCGGCGGCCACGGCCAGGACGCGCCCGCCCGCGGCTTCGACCTCGGCGACGGCCTCGGCGGGATCATGCGGGTCCCCGGGGTGGTAGCCGAGCACGCTCGACACACCGGCGCGGGCGTAGGCGACCGCGAGCGCGCGGCCGATCCCGCTTGCCCCGCCGCTGATCACCGCGACCTTCCCGGCAAGGCCGTCGTCACGCTGTACTGCCGCTGACATCACAGTTTCTCCTTCGCATGAGTGCTCACGCCCGCCGGTACCGGCTCAGGGACGTCATCCGCCGTGTTCTGTGCGACCTTGCGCGTGCCGAGCATCGCGATGCCGGAGCCGAACATCCCGAGCGAGCCGGCGCAGAAGGCGGCAACGGTCATCGACAGGCCCGCGCCGATGAGCACCGACAGCAGTGCCGAGCCGGCGATGGCGCCGACCGGGCCCATGATGTGCGCGGTGTTCGGGCCGATGCCCCGCACGTGCGCGGGGAAGGACTCGCCCATGTAGAACAGCAGCGCAGCGTACGGCCCGGTCAGGAAGAACAGACCGAGCGCGTAGAGCGGGATGACGAACCCGGCCGGGCCGAACAGCATGGCGGTCATGACGACGCCGCCCACCGTCCAGCCGACGATGATCGTCGTACGGCGTCCCAGGCGGTCGCCGACGTAACCGTGGGCCAGGTAGCCGACGAAGCCGGCGGCGTTGGCCAGGATCAGGACCAGCAGCGCACTGTCGAAGGAGACGCCCTTGGCCTGGATGAGCACGGTCGTGCCCAGTACGGAGAACACCTGGATGCCCATCCAGTTGAGCAGCCACGCCGCGGACAGGCTGATCGTGTGCAGGCGCAGTCCCGGGGCGAACACGTCGCGGAGCTCGCCGGCGCGCTCCGACTCGATTCCCGCCGCCGCTGCGACGGCGTCCGCCTCGTCGGTGCGGCCTTCCGCGCGGAGCTTGCGCACGTGGCGCATGTTCACGAACACCGGCGACTCAGGGAGACGCCGGGCGAGCACGACGATGATGGCCGCGGGGAGGGTGGCGAAGAGGAACACGCCCCGCCAGCCGATCGAGGGCAGGAACAACGCGGTCAGTGCGGCTCCGAGCAGGGCACCGACCGGCCAGCCACTTTGGACGAGGCTGTACATGAAGCCGCGCTTGCCGTTCTTCCCGTACACCTCGTTGAGGTAGACGCTGTTCACGACCTCCTCGGAGTAGCCGAGACCGGTGAACGAGCGCACCCCGATCATCGACAGCTTGCCTCCGGTGAGCGCGCTGAGCCCGGAGGTGAGCGCCGCGCCCGCAGTGGTGATCATCAGTGCGGGCCTGCGGCCGAAGCGGTCCAGCATCGGACCGACCGTGAGGGAGACCAGGAAGGTGCCCGCGGTCACCCAGGTGGCGACCAGTGTGCTTTCACCGGCCGACCACCCGAGATCGGCGGAGATTTCTGGAAGAAGCGTGCCGAACAAGGTGTGGTCGAACACGCTGAACACCCAGGCCAGAAAACACACAATGGACACGCGTCTGACCATGCGGGGCGTTAGGGGTGCGCCCCCTGGCGGCAGGACATTGGACCGGTCGGACATGACATCGGCTCTCTCGTGGAAGATGGGGCGGGCCGGTTGGGTTCGGCCCTGTGAAGCTGGGAGGACCGGCCGGGAGTCCCGGAGGCGTAGGAAAAGGCGGTCGCGGGAAACGACCGAGGGGCACGCTCAGCCGCGGGGGTTGCGGCCGATGAAGTCGTCGGCGATCTCGTCGAAGGTCACCCAGCGGACGCCCTCGTGCCCGCCGATGTAATCGATCAGGCGCTCGTGCATCAGCAGGTTCTGCGGCCGCCCGGAGACATCCGGATGCACGGTCATGGTGAACGCGGCGTACTCGGACTCGCGGTAGACCCAGTCGAACTGGTCACGCCACATCTGCTCCAGCTCGCGCGGGCTGACGAAGCCGTGACTGTTCGGGCTGGCCTTGATGAACATCATCGGGGGCAGGTCGTCGAGGTACCAGGATGCGGGGATCTCGACCAGGCCGGTCTCCTCGCCGCGCTCCAGTGGTTTCATCCAGGTCTCGGCCGGCTCGTCGTAGTCGATCTTGGTCCAGGAGTCACCAACGCGGACGTAGTACGGCTCGAAGTCCCGGTGCATCAGCGAGTGGTCGTACTTGATGCCGCGCTCGAGCAGCAGTTCGTTGGTCACGGGCGAGAACTCCCACCAGGGCGCGACGTAGCCGGTGGGTCGCCGGCCGGTGCGGTTCTCGATCAGCCTGATGCAGTGGTCCAGGATCGCGGACTCCTGTTCCCGGCTCATCGCGATGGGGTTCTCGTGGCTGTAACCGTGCACCCCGATCTCGTGGCCGGCCGCGACGCAGGCGTCGAACTGCTCGGGGAAGGTCTCGATGGAGTGCCCCGGCCAGAACCAGGTCGTCGGGATCTGCCTCCGGCGGAACAACTCCAGCATCCGCGGCACACCCACCTCGCCGGCGAAGAGCCCGCGCGAGATGTCACAGGGGGAGTCTTCCCCGCCGTAGGATCCGAGCCAGCCGCCGACCGCGTCGACGTCGACTCCGTAGGCGACCAGGATCTCCTTGGCCATGCTGCTCACATTCCTTTCGTGTTCCCGTTGTTCGTGCTCGTCGAGCGGGTCGGCGTACATAAGTGAGAGGGATCGAGCCCGCTGCCCGGTCTCAGGCCGTGATCCCGGCATCGCGCAGCCAGTCCCGGCACCGCCGGGCCACCCGGTCGGCGGGGACCGATGCGTCCTCGACCGACAGCGCCGCGGCGAGGAGCAGGCGGGCCTGCCAGGCGGACAGGTCGCCGGCGAGGACCGCTCCGGCCTCGGCGAGGTCCGCCCCTGCTCCGGCGTACAGGCCGACGACCGAACCCGCACCCGTCCGGCTGGTGAGGGCCACCGGAATTCCCTGGTGCAGCAGGCGCAGGCAGGCCTCGGTCACCGGAGGAGTCGTGTTGCCGGAGCCGAAGCCCGCCACGACCATCCCGCGCGCACCCCTCGACAGCGCCGCGTCGATCGCGGTCGCGTCCGCGCCCAGATACTGGGCGACGACGTCCACACGGGGAAGGTCGGTGACGCCGTCCCGGAGGAACGCGGCGGCGGGCGCGGTCCAATGCCTGCGGACTCCGGCCTCGTCAACGTGTCCGACCGGTCCGCGATCCGGGGCGGCGAACGCACGCAGCGCCAGGCTGTGCGTTTTACGCACACCCACCGCCGGCAGGATCTCGTCGGCGAAGGCCACCGTGACCCCCGATCCCCGGGCCTGCGGCGCGGCCGCCCATCGCAGGGCGGCCGCGAGGTTGCGCGGGCCATCGGGCGCAGGATCGTCGAACGGGCGCTGGGCACCCGTCAGCACGACCGGCACCGGGCCGGAGTGGCTCAGCGCCAGCAGGAACGCCGATTCCTCCAGCGTGTCGGTGCCGTGCGTGATGACGACGCCGTCGGCATCACCGGCGGCCCAACGCACCGCCTGGGCGAGGGCCAGGACGTCACTCACCTGCGCCGCGAAGCTCGCCCGGCCGGAGAGATCCCGGACCTCGACCTCGACGTCGCCGAGGTCCCAGACGGCCTCGGCGGATTTCAGCAGCTCACTTGCTCCGACCTCCACTCGCCTGCCGCCGACGGCGTTGCGAGTGGCGATCGTGCCTCCGGTGGCAAACAGAACTAGACGACGCACAGAACCTCCGCTATCGATTGCGCAATCGATTGCGCAATCGGCTTCGCTGTATCATGCAGAACGATCTGGGCCCTGGTCAAGAGGCGAAATCTAGAAGTAACCTTCGTACGGTCGATGATCACGTGGCTCCCGCGATGGATGTGTGCGGAACACTGTGGCTGAGTACGCGAGGGAGGCTCCGGTGACCGATGGCTCGGCTGACTTCGGCGCAGCACAGGTACCGCAGCCGACGGGAACGCCCGAGCGCGACGTCCGCCCGGTGAGGTTGTCCGATATCGCGAGTGCCGCCGGTGTCCACCCAACTACGGTCTCCAGGGCGCTACGCGGAGGCGACGGTGTCGGCCGCAAGACCGCCGAGCGGGTGCGCGCGGTCGCAAGGGAGCTCGGTTACCTGCCCTATCCGGCGGCTGCAAGCCTGCGTACAGGACGCTCCAAAATGCTAGGCGTCGTCGTGCCCCGGCTGACCGACGTGGTCCTGGCGACGATCTATGAGGGCATCGAGCAAGGTTCCGCGGATGCGGGCTACCAGACCGTGGTGGCGAACAGCGGAGATGATCGTGACGTCCAGCGGCTGCGGGTTGACACCCTGCTCGGCGCCAGGGTGGACGGAATCATTCTGGGGGACGCTCGGAGCGACGCCGGACTCGTGAATGAACTCGTCGAGCGGGGAACGAAGATCGTACTCGCCTCGCGGCGGCTCCCCGGCATCCTGTCGGTGACCTGCGACGACCTGGCCGGCGGGGGGCTGGCCGCCGAGCACCTGCTGGGACTCGGTCACCGGAGAATGGGCGTGATCGCCGGCGAGCCGTACGCCTCTACGGGTGTTGACCGCACACAAGGTTTTCTGGAGGCCTGCTCCGGCGCGGGCGTCGAGGTTCCCCCGGAGGCCGTGCTGCATTCGCGCTTTGATGTGCGTGGCGGCCGCGAAGCCGCGGACACGCTGTTGCGGCTCGACCCCCAGCTCACCGCCCTGTTCGCCGTCAACGACTTCGCGGCGATGGGCGCCATGGGTGCCATCCGGGACAAAGGACTGCGGGTTGGCGATGACGTCGCCGTCGTCGGCTACAACGACATACCGGCCGCTGCGGAGCTTCCGGTCGCACTGACCTCGATCAGCTCGCCGATGCGCCAGATGGGCTATCACGCCGCGCGTACGTTGATAGCCCTGATCGATGGACAACAGTGTGAGTCCATGCGGCTCACCCCCGAGCTCCGGGCGCGCACGTCCACCCTCGGCTCGGGCTCACACGGGCGCTAGAAGAACAGAACAGCTCGCGGTGGCCCAGGGGCACCGCACCGATCAATTCGCCCAAGCGGCGCCTCAGATCCGGGTCTGTGGCCGGTAGCCCTCGTCCTCGCCTCCCGGCGCATCCGCCGGGGCTTCCGGGGGGTCGCTCGGGCTGGGAGCGTGTTCATCGGCGAAGTCGGATTCGTCGCCGGGTGGCGGATCGGTTTCGTCCCGGCGGTCGGCCAGCGGCCTGGAGTCGGCATCTCGGCGTTGTGTCATACCCGGTATGTGGTCCTCAGGACGGCTGCCAAACGCGCACGTGTCTTGAGACCGCCAGATCCTTCGCGTCTGTGGGGCGAGGACACCGCGCGGGTGACCCTCCAGCTGGCGGTCGACCCGGAAGGCTTCGCGGAGAATGTCGCCGACAGGGCGGGCCTGATCAAGCACCGCACCAACGGCGACCTCAAGCGGTTCAAAGAGTACATCGAGAGCGTCGGCATGGAGACCGGGGCCTGGCGCGGTGAGGTCAACCCACCGCAGCCGTGATTCGCGACAGAGCGACGAGGGGCTCCTGCCCGGGAGCCCCTCGTCGCTCTGTCCTCCCTGGTGGAAATGTTTAACTCGTTGTCGCGGAGTTGATTACCAGTTCGATGCGGCCATGGGAGGTCACCGGCTCCCGCGGATCGGCCGCGCCCGATGACCGATCGATGCGAAGGGCGGCCTGGTTGGCCTCGAGCACCGGCACGCGGAGGACGAATCGGGCACCCCGTGGTGAGTCTTCGACTCTCAGCGATCCCATGTGGGCGTGAGCTATGTCGGCGGAGATGGCCAGACCGAGCCCGCTGCCGCCCGGGTCGCGGCGATGT
>JAOPYH010000465.1 GCA_025964715.1 Streptosporangiaceae bacterium
ACGACAGCTCCCGATGGGTCAGGAGTGGCAGGGGCTGCCGCCAGTATGCGCCCGCGACCGCCGTGACGTGGTCATCTGCCTGTGGCGAATCGTGCCGTTTCGGGTGCGCACGACGTGACTGGGCGTCACCATGGCTGCATGGGGACGTTGGTCACCGTGATGGCGGATACGCAGGCTGAGGCTGAGGCCCAGTTGGCGAAGCTGTGCGCGCTGGCGGATCTGCGGCCTCTTGCTGCCGGGCGGGCGATGACCGCGCCGGGCCGGAGCCGGTGGATGGCCCGCGCGGAGACGACGCCTGAGCAGTCCGGCGAGCGCTGAGGCTCAGCGCCCGAGCGGCCACGGCCCGCTTGCGAGCGCGCTCTGCTGCTCGACCTCTGCGCCGAGCTGGCACCCCGGGCAGCGCCGGTCCTCGCAGGAGCAACTGCCCCGGTCGTGGATGTACTGGGTCTTGGTCCACAGCTGCTCCAGCATGGCCTCGGTGACATGGACGACGTGGCCGCAGCGGTCGAAGGCCATGTCCTCGCTGGGGGTGATGCGGTCGTTGCGCTGCCTGATCTCGCCGGGGACGGTTCCACAGACGGGGCAGGCGGGCAGTGGGGGCGACGTCCGGATGGGCGTGAAGCCGGACGCGGTCCAGTCGGCCGTGCGCTGCCCCTCCTGCTTCGCCTTCCAGCGGTTGAACGCGATGTGGAGTGCCGCGACCTGATCCCAGGTCAGGGTGATCCGTTCGGTGGCTACAGAACTGTCGGTCATGGCCGGGCCCCTTCCATGGCGGCGAACAGCAGGTCGAGCCGCTCGCGCTTCATGTCCCACGGCGGATCGCCGGGCTTCGGCTTGGGCACCAGGGGCAGCAGCTCCGGCTCGGGAACGTAGGGGTGATCGTGGGGGAACCATCTGTCCGGCCCGATGTCGACGCAACTGAAGCAGATCGGCCGACCCCCAGAGGCGTCATGGACGGCGGCGCGGTGGAAGCAGCAGCACGGCCGCCCGGGATCGTCGGTCATGCCTCCATGGTGCACCCCCGGGACGTGCAGCGGCCCCTGGCGACGGGGGGACGCCAAGGGCCGGTTGCGGGCGGACAGCTCATCGCGCCGTGATCCGAGTGTGCACCGGGGCCAGCCGGACTGTGGCAGGTTCGCCGGAACTCAGCGGCGGTGCCCTCGCCGGTTCCACGGCTCCACCTGGCAGTCGCAGCACCAGTTGTCCGCCCGACCGAGCACCTTCCGCAGGAGCTCGAACGCCCGGTCTACGCGGTGTCTCCAGGGCAGTGGGCAGAGCCGCGAGTGCTCCGACTTGCTGCTCACGGTGCCGCGTCCTTGACCGCCGCGACCGTCTCCACGTCCACGGACAGCTTCTGCAGCTTCCCGCCGAACGACACCGTCGCGTTGACCACCGCACTCCCGTCGGCCCCGGATCGCATCGCGTCCTGCACGAACGCCGCCACCTCATCCAGCGTCAGGTGCTGGCCTCTGGTGGCCGCGTGCTCGACCTTCTTCTTCGCCATGGCGTCAGCTCTCCGCGATCGGGTAGTGGCTGTCCAGTTCGCCGTCGAGGGCGATCAACCCCGGGTGAGTGCCGAGGACGGCGGCAGTCTGGGCACGTTCAAGTAGATCCGTCAGCTGTTCGGTTACCGCAGCCAGGCTGACCTGCAGCTTCGAGGCAGCCTCGCGGTGGTAGTCGGCGAACGCACTGCGCGGTACGTCGGAGGTGCTCATGCCCTCATCCTCTCGCGTCCACCGCGCCACCGTCCGGCGGTCGCGGGCGTCAGTGCCACGGCGGGGGGCCGGTCCGGGACGCCCAGGCGGGTCACCGGCGCCGCTTGCTGGTCTTGCGCCGCGACAGGCCCGACCCGATCCGGACCGAGGTGGTGCGCCGGCCGGTCGTGCTGTAGGTGACATGCGGCGTGTGCTTGCCGCCGAGTGTGACGCTCGCCGACTTCTTGCCGATGTTCAGCCGGACGCCGGGGAACACCTTGATGGACTTGCGGAACTGAATGGCCATGGCGATCTCCTAGTGGTGGTGGATGACGGCGTCGAGGATGCCGACGATGAAGCAGGACCAGCCGATGACCTGACCGATCAGCCGGCCGGGGTTGAAGCGGCGTCTCACTGCTGGTTGCCGGCCTGGAAGTTCGCGCCGGCCTCCATGTGCACGCGGCCGATCTTCACGCTGGGGCCGGACTTGTGCTTCAAGGCGGCCACGAACATCGCCAGCGCCGCAGAGGCACCGGCAGCCCACGGCAGGTACGGGCCGGCCGAGTGCACCCCGGCGCAAGCGATGTACACGCCGGTCCCGGACGCCAGCATGAACACCGACCCGAAGCCGAGGCGCGCCGGCCACGGATCGTAGGGACGCTCCGGCGGAGTCAGCGACTGGACCGGCCGGGGCTGCTCCACGACGGCAACTTCCGCCGACGGCGGGGCAGGCCGGACCGCGGGCAGTACGGCGGGGCGCTCGACCGTGGCGGGCAGGAAGCGCCGCTCGGGATCCTTGGCCAGCGCGTCACCGACCGGGTTCCACTTCAGGTCGCGGAGGGCTTCCAGGTAGTCGGCCATCAGGACCGCCCCGCCGATCCGGTCACGAGCGTGAACGAGTCGATCGGCCCGACCATCGAGTTGTAGGCCTCCGCGCCGCAGGAGCTGCACTGGCCGCTGACTTCCATTTCCATCATTCCGGCGTTCGCCTTTCCCTTGAGCGCGGTGAAATCGTTGGTGATGTCGACGAACGCGGTGCCGCCGCAGCGCGGGCAGATCAGGGTGGGCGTCACGGCGTGCCGCCCTTCGCCGCCGCGGTGGCGGGCTTGCCGGTGCCGTGGCAGAT
>JAOPYH010000491.1 GCA_025964715.1 Streptosporangiaceae bacterium
TGCGTCTGAAGTTCGAACCCGACTACCAGCAGATCGTCCAGCACCGGACACTCCTCTCAGCTCACCGAAATGTGTGCGCAGAGCATCGCAACGGGCACTGACAGTCCCCTCACCTTCGGCTCGCACAGCCGAACCGCATTCGAGCAGGTTCCCTAGCTAGATGGGGCGGGCCGTCCGGAACTGCCGCAGTGAATGCCGGTGTCGGCTCCGGTATTGCGGCCCCTCGGAGGAATGGAGCAGGATGCTGTTAGAAGTTTTGACAGCCGGTGATCCGGGCCGTCAGGGTCCGGGGCGGCTGTTTCATGGGTGGTCCCCGTTTCAACACCGGGCGCGACGGACGTCGCCGCAGGTCGCAGCCGCTCGATGTAGGCGGTCGCCACGGTCAACAGCGGTCCTCCCCCGCCCCCGCTACGGGGAGACGCGGGCTGCCGCCCACCACTTCCCGACGGACCCGATCGCGTCCTTCCGGGACTGCAGCGCATCGTCCGGAAGCCTGACGCTCGCGACGGCCCGTCGTGCATCGCGGACCCAAAGTCGTGGACAGTGACGATGTTCGGGTGCGCGAGGCCGCCGGCGACCGCGGCCTCGCGGGCGATCCGGGCGACCTGCCGGCTGCTGTCCGCGCTGCCGTCGCTGGTGAGGATCTTGACCGCGACCATCCGGTCGACCTTCGGGTCGTGCGCCTTCCAGACCTGCCCGAACCCACCCCGCCCCGATCGGCTCAACGAGCCGGTAGCGCCCGTCCAGCACGGTCCCTGCCTGCACGACTCCCCCTTCGGTGCCCACCGCGACGCACGGTGTCTACCAGGCGTGTACTCACGCTACGCTGCGGGAACCACCTGCGGCAGGGGAACTTGATCGGCCGTCACGCCGTACGGCTCAGCGGACGCGGGCCCGGCTGGACGCGGCCGGCTCGTTCGTCGGCGAGGCGCCCCAGGGCCCGGGCGCG
The DNA here is from genome assembly GCA_025964715.1 of Streptosporangiaceae bacterium. Classification (GTDB taxonomy): domain Bacteria; phylum Actinomycetota; class Actinomycetes; order Streptosporangiales; family Streptosporangiaceae; genus Actinomadura_C. The sequence goes on from JAOPYH010000491.1 coordinate 950, forward strand.
GCTGACGTCGACCGACGACACCTTCCGGCGGACACGCTCGTGCAACTGCTCCAGGGCGGACCGTTCGTCGGCGAACGCCCGCTCGCGCTGCTGCCGCACCGCCTGGTCCTGCCGTTCGACCGATGGCCGGGTCCACCCGCCGCTCGGCCGGGACGGCCTGGTGGGCTTGGAGCGCGCGGCGGTAGCCGGCCGACGCGGTCTCCCGGGTCCGTACCGGCCCGGCGGGCGTGGGCGCCGGTTGCGGGTTGGCGGCCGCCGTGGTGCTGGTGGCCGTGCGGGGAGCAGGCGGCAGAACATGGACCGTGCGGACCTGAGCGTCCTTGACCTGCTGATTGGCCTGGGCGATCAGCTTCGGCGCCGTCCAGCGCAGCTTGGTGCCGTAGGCGGGGGCGGGGACGAGGTCCAGCTGCCCGGTGTCGGCGTCGAACTTCACGGCCTGGGCGTGACCGGCGAGCGGGATCCGTCCCCCGCACCCACCCCGCCATCCAGCAGTTCCTGGCCACCACCGCCCACGATCTCGGCCTCGCCCACCTCGCACCATCACCAGGCGACCTCCAATGGACCTGGATCCACCACCACACCCCCGGAAGCTGACCGACTGGGCGAGGACGGCGGAGCCGGACCGCTTCGGGACAGGCCGGCCCGGAACCCGAAAGCCCGGTGCGCGCCATGAGCGGGCCGCTAGGTTGAGGCCATGCCTGCCCGCTTCCACCGCATCGAGGCCCTGTTCGGCGGCCCCCTGGACCAAATCACCTATGCGCAGCTGGCGGCCCTGGTCGGCAACGCCGACGCGTGCGAGGACGAGGACCTCGACTACAAGGCCACCCACTACGAGAAGGAGAAGAAGGCCGAACTGGCCAAGGACGTGGCAGCGCTGGCCAATACCATTGGCGGCGTCCTCGTCCTCGGGCTCGCCGACGACCGCAAGTCCCGCATCCCCACCGCCGAGGTACCCGTCGAACTCACCGACGCGCGCCTGCGCCAGATCCGCGCCACCGTGGCCTCCAACGTCAGGCCCGCGCCGAGGATCGAGCTGATCGCCAAAGAAGACGCCCCGGGCTCCAACCAGGGCATCCTGCTCATCGCTGTGCCGCGGAGCCTGGACGCCCCCCACGCCGTCATCGAACACAACCACCACCGGCTCGCGTATCCACGGCGCGACGGCGACACCACCGGCTGGCTGACCGAGACGGAAGTCGCCACCGCCTACCGGCGCCGCTTCCAGCAGCTCACTGAACGAGGCGACCGCATCGTCCACGTCGACCAGGACGCGGAGGACACCGCCGACCACCTCTCGGAAGACATCCACGTCCACGGTCAGGGAGCGGCGCTCCTGACCGTGGCACTCGTCCCGGACATCCCCGGCAACATGGCCATCGACAACCACACCGTCCGGCACGTCACCGAGCAGGAACTGCGCACCGTCCCCCTGCTCGGGCGCACCGGTGAGACGTTCACCCAAACCCGGGTCGGACCACGCCGCATCATCCTCCTCGACCAGGAACAGCCCGCGAGCTACGTCGCCGAACTCCACAGCGACGGCTCTGGAGCCTGGGCCGTCACCCTGTCCGCCTGGCCACTGGAGACCAACGAGACCAACCCCTGGCCCCATGGCGCGGACACCGACGAGATCGTCACTCTGGTCATGTCCGCCCTGCGCCACCTCGCCCGACACGCCGCGACCCGCACCGGCGCCAGCGGAACCACCGCCATCCGCGCACGGCTTGTCAGCCGCACCCGCAGCCACTCACCCATCGCACTGCCCGGCGGGCACCGCTGGCAGGCCATCCACCTCGCCCACGAGCGGAAAGTCCCCGGACAACCAACCGCGCTCCGCGTCAGCACCACCGCCAACCGAACCGCCACCGGACACGCCCACGCACTCCTAGACGACCTCGCCGACGGCGGTACCGGCCTCGTCCAAGCCGCCTCGCTCCTGGTCGGCGACCTCTTCCAGCACTACGGCCTCGCCGAAGCCCCCCAGATCACCCGCGACGGCACCATCAACCCCTCAGCGTGGGCCGAACCGGAACGCATCCGCATCACCACCTGGGCACAACAAGCCGGCGTCACCGCCAGCTGATCCGCACAAAGACCAGCCACACTCCAGCCCACGCCACCCCTGACTCTGCTGTCCGACATGACAGCAGACACGTCCTCACCAGGCACTTCGCCGCTATCCAGCGAAGTCGCCTACAGCACAGAAATCCAAACTGCACAAAGTCCCATCACACCTGCCACACAACAAAAAGCAGCAGGTCAAAACCTCGGACCGCCGTACCGAACCCCGAAGAACCCACAGACCGGCACACGACAACCAACCCCCGAAACGCCTCATCCAACCTGCACAACCCCAGACCACCAACAAGATCCACAAAAGAACCAACGGTCAGTCACAGCACTGGCTCCGTGACCGTCCCCAGGACCCACGTCGAGACCGTTGTGGTCGATGGCCAGGAGCATGCTGTGAAACTGGGTGTGTTCCTGTCGAACGCAAAATCGAGACGCGGCAAGCTGGCTGCCGACAAGCGCCAGCCGCTGGCCGCCCTCGGGCTCGACTGGGCAGCGTAGTCGGGGGCGGCGCCACGGGACTGGTGCCGCCCTGAACGGCGAATATCGCTACTTCTCATCTGGTGGTCGTCGGTAGGTTTCGCGTCATGGTCTACGAGTTCGGCCCCAACGAGCGGTGCCTCCGGCGTTGCCGGGCGACAGTGCCGGTGATTCTGCGCGCAGCGGAGAAGGTCACCAGCCAGGGGGTGCGGGTGCTGGTCGAGCACCAGGAGGTTGTCCAGCCGCTCATGGGCTGGTGGCAGTTCACCAACAGGACCGCGCAGGCCTTGGTCTCGCTGTACGACCAGGGCTACACCGTGGAAGCGGCGCCGTTGATGCGTAACCTCATGGGGCACGCTTACGCGATGAACTGGCTGGCCGACAACGGCGTGCCGGCTGTTGTCGCGCTCTCCGATTACTGGAGCGAGCACCGTCGGAAGCTCGCCGAGAACGTCAATGAGACCTGGAATCTGCCGGAGCCGACGCCCGTGGCGTCAGCGGATCCGCTCGTGTTCGCTAACGCCGAAAGCGAGCGGATCCACCGCAAGCTGGTCGGCGAGCTGAAGAACTTCGACACCATGGTCCGCTCGTACGGGACGGCTGACGTCTACCCCGTCTACCGGCACCAGTCCGCCTACTCCCACACCACGGGTGCGACCGCCGACGCGTTCCTGATCGTGGACGACGGCAAGCTGAAGTTCACCACGGAACCCAAGGGCGGTGAGGCGGACATCAGCGCAGAGCGGCTATGGATTCCTGTGGCTCTGCTTCAGGCGGCAGCGGCGATCAGCCCGCTGCTCGCGGGCGACCCCATGAAGTCCACCATCGACAAGGCTCTGGGAGACCTTGGACTGCCCCGCACGCTGCTCAACCTTCAGCGCGCCCGGCCGCTGTAG
>JAOPYH010000512.1 GCA_025964715.1 Streptosporangiaceae bacterium
GTCGTACCCGGTGTCGGTCAACTTGTCGTTGCCGGCGCCCAGGTGGATCTCGTTGTTGTAGTACTCCTGGCCGGTGGTGTTGTTCAGGGCGACGGTGTCGTTGCCGTCGAGGAGTTCCATCTGCAGGGCGGCGTACGGGTCCTGACTGTCCTCGGTGGTGACCGTGCAGGAGACCTTGGTGTGGTCCGCACTGTCGGGGTAGGCGCAGCCGTTCCCGGTGGTGATCGGGACGACGTCGTCGATCACATAGATGATCGCCGTGTGGTCGCTGTTGAACGACTCGGTGACGGTCGCGTTGTTGGTCTGGCCGGAGGCGGCCGTGTAGGTGAGCTGCCAGCCGTAGGTGTTGACCGCGGCGGTCGCCGACGACGTCGCGGCGCCGGCCGTGCCGGCCAGAGCGGTCGGAACGGCCAGCGCCGCGCCGAGAGCCAGCGTCAGCGCCGATGCGGCGCGTATCGCCCGGCAGCTGACGAGGTGAGAGGGCATTGCGTAACCTCCATGAGGCAGTTGTGGGTCCAACAACAACGTGTGACTCCCGGCGCGTGCACTTGGTTGCCCTTCGATCTCGCACGGGAGCACGTCCGCCGCGGCGCAGGCGACGGAAACGCCCAACTTCAGCCCGTCGTCGCCCTCGGGGCGCCGCGTACTGAGGGAAGAGCCGTGGGCGGAGCTCGGCCGCCGCGTCGTCGGTCCAGCCGAAGGGCGACAGCCCAACGAGGATCAGCGGAACGGCGACGATCAGCGGGAACCACTCGCTCGACAGCAGCCAGCGCAGGTCCGTGTGGAAGAAGTCGTTCGCCACGGCGGATCGATCAGCGGCTCGGTCGGCACCAAAGCGAGGCAGTGCCACAGGCAGACGCTGACCGCACGGGAGTTGAGCAGGGTCACCTCCCCGCTGAGCCGCTCCAGCGGCCGGTTGGGCGCCCGGTCTGCCGGCTGCAGCAGACGATGCCGGGGTGGGGGCCGAAGGAACCGGTCGGCTTCCCCGCCGGGATGCCGACTGCGGCGTCGGACACGGCGCGGTGCAGGTCCGGCCCGCTCCTGGCTCGGCCCGCCCGGCCTGGTCGATGGAGGCCCAGCGGACCTCGTCGCCTATGACACCGACCCGACGCTGATGCTTCTGCGCTGGCCCACCCCACCGCGTCATCCTGCGCGGCCGAGTCATCGCTTGACCCTCAGCAACCCTCTTTCGGCGTCCACAGAAGGGCCACGAAGGGCCGGGCTGAAGAGCCAATCCACAACTCTTGACAATAACTCGCGGTCGCGGGCCGACGTATCCGTAGATCCACGGGAGCAAGCGTGTGGCCCATGTGACGGGCCCCTCGGCGCGGGACCGATGGACCCGTTGGCTCACTGCCCCGGCTCGCTCGTATCGGGGCGCCACGGAGGCGGAATACGGAACTGCGGGAAACGACTGTTGCAACGTAGCCGCCGCGCCGTCCGTCGCAACACTCGCGCCCCGCGCCGCCCCCTCACTCTCCTCGGCCTCAGCGGATCACGAACCGGCCAAAGCACCCGAACAACGAAGCCCCGACGCGAACTCATTCACATACTGCGCATCACCTCAACCACCGGTGAACACTTGCCGAACGCTTCCCGTCACCCGCTGTCAGGAGCTGGACACACTCGTACCTTTGTCCACCCCATCGTTGCTCGTTTCCTGACAATTCCTGTGAGGTGAAGGCGGTCGTGGACGTCCCCTGGGAGATCACACTCGCGGTTCTCGGTCTCGTCGTCCCGATCATCGCCGCGCTGTACGAGTTCGCCTTCAAGGGCCGCAAGCGGCTCGGCTACCGCGTGCAGATGGACACCACCGTCACCGACCTGGTCCGCTCCGAGTACGCCGGAGCCCTCCAGGAGTTACGGCACCAGGACAGCAGGCCTCTGCTCGACCCGTCGTTCGTCCTGCTGCGCATCGAAAACAACGGCGTGACCAACATCGACACCAATGACTACGCCGTACTCGACCACGACAGGGTCGGCATCCGCGTCGACTTCCCCGGGCGCAAGGTGGCCGGCATCGTCGTGACGGAAGTCAGCGCCGACTTCCTCAGTCAGTCCTTCGGCCCGGAGTCCGGGCTCAGCTACCAGGACGGCATCATCTACCTCCCCAAAGTGCCGTTGAACCCCTCCGCGCACTACAAGGTCCTGGCGGCCCTGGAGAGCACCTCGCCGACCACGAACGGCCGCCGGGAGGAATTCGATCCCCCCAAGGTCAACGGCGGCATCAAAGGTGGAGTGGGAAGCGGACAATCCAGGAGACCAAGAGCCGCACCGGGGCGTCCCGACAGGGCGTCGCGATGGTCCTCTTCCTGGCCGCGGTCATCGCTGCACAGCTCATCGTCTCCCTCAACAAGGACGAAGCCGCCCCGCTGGACTGCGCCACACGGAACCTCACCATCGCCGGGTCCACGGCCTTCGAACCCGTTCTGCAGGAAGCCGCCAAGACGTACAAGCTCACCTGTCCGGACGCCGGCTTCACCATCGCCTCCGACACCAGCACCGGGGGCCTGGACGATCTGGACAAGGCAGGGCAGCAGCACGGCTCCGGAACCACCGCCATGATCGCATTCTCCGACGGAGCCAAAGGGGCCGGACACCCTCAGGTACTGCAGCGCCCCATCGCCTTGCTCCTCTTCACACTCGTCATCAACAAAGAGGCGGGCGTCCAGGACCTCTCCCTGGAGCAGATAAGACAGCTCTACACAGGGAAGATCACCAACTGGAAGGACCTGCACGGGAACAACCTGCCCGTCCGCCTCGTCAGCCGGGATTCCGGCTCCGGCACCCGCAGAGCCTTCGAGGAGCGGATCCTGGGCGGCAAACTGGAGCCCGGCGAGAACTCCACCGACTGCGAAACCCCTTCAGGCAGTGGCTCAACCGGCGTCATACGCTGTCGGCGAAGCACCACCGGCAAGCTGCTGGACACCGTCGCCGGCACTCCCGGGGCCCTCGGCTACAGCGAACTCGGTACCGCCTCCGACCGCCATGACCTGCTGCCTGTGAGCATAGACGGCCAGAAGGCCACCCTGGAGGCCGCCGACAACCACGCCTACCCTTTCTGGGCCACGGAGTACGCCTACACCTACGGGGAACCCCAGGCCGAATCCCTCGCCGCCAGCTTCCTGCGCTACCTGACAAACGAGGTCGGCAAGGACATCATCCGCTCCCACGGCGACCGCCCCTGCGCGGAGTTGGAGAACCCCGTGCTATGCCGTCCGTCGTAAGCCGACGGAGCGGGACTTCCGCCGACAGCCCCGCCCCCGCAAGGCTTCGCCGAGGAACACGAGAGGACCACGCAAGTCGCGAACGTTGCGGCGCAGCCCGGCGGCGACGTTGGTGACGCCAATGATGCGGAGAGCTCCAGCCGCGAGGTCGCGCCAAATGGCCATGGCCCGAAGCGCATTGCCGGTCCGTAGTTGGGAGGACATCCTCGCCGAACGGGGTACCCCCTACATGACGCAGGGCTTCCATCGCCAGTGATCATGGATCAGCTTCGCGAGCTGAGCGGGAAATGCCGACTCGGCGGTCGAACCGAGAACACCTCCGTCAAGAACTTCGTCCAGCGGTCGGCCGGAGCGTCCGGGCGGTAGGCGGTATCCAGGCGGCGCGTGATCACGTCCGCCGGATCATGCGGGTGAATCTTGCGGGTCCTGAGGTTGATCGTCCCCTTCGCGACGGACAGCCGATCGGGGCTGGCGTCGAACTGCTCCGCCTTCGCGGGCGCTCCGGGACGCTGGGCAGCTCCTTCAGAATGCCGTCGATGTGTCGGTTCGTCAGAGCCTTCAGAGCTAGCCGGCGCTCGAAGTCCTGCCCTTCCGCGATCATCTCCGCGCCCATGCGGTGCAGCGCTTCGCGGATAGTGGCGTCTCCGGCCACCCACGTCCGGCCATCCCAGACGAGGTAGCCGAGTCCGCGTGCGTAGGGGCCTCCCGCCCTGCGACCGCATGTAGTCGCGCAGCCTCACCGCCAACCCGACGTCAGTCGACTCGAACATCTGCCGCGCGGACATGTCCATCCGCGCCATCGCTGCGTCAGCGTCGTCCGGAACTGCCGGCTCCGTCGACGGCTGCGGAGCAGGTGCAGGGGCGGTGACAGTGACGTCCTCCGCGTCCTCACCGCACGATGGAACGCTGCAGGGAAGGCTTCCGCGTCTCGCTCGCGCCAGGCTGTGACGTCCTCTCCGTCGCGCGGGAAGGACAGCCGTCGGACGGTCAGTCCTTCCTTCACCAGTGCGACCACCAGTGAAGCCGCTCCCAGCGTTGTCAGGGTCGCCGGCCACGACGACGTCACGACCGCGCAGTCCGTCCGCCAGCTCCTGCACGAGCGCTGCGTTCCGGGC
>JAOPYH010000506.1 GCA_025964715.1 Streptosporangiaceae bacterium
ACGACACGGGCGGTTGAGTAGGCGGGGCCGTCCACCACCCAGACTTGCGTACACCGGCTGACTGAGGCGTCAGCCGGTGGCTTCGGACGTCCAGCGCCTGGCCTGCACAGAGCGCAAGGACGCCGAAAGGTTGATTACGGTCTCAGACCCTTCCACGCCGCCACCGTCATCGGTCGCGGGGTCATGGGCGGACCCGGCGAGCACCCGCCAACGGGCCGGCCCGGTCCCCTCGTTCAAGACCGCATGCACCGTCACCGTGCCGCCGGAACGTTGCGTCCTGACGGTTGCCGCAGTGTCCGCCCAACCGTTCCACGGGAGGCGGGCCGCTTTACAGCGGTTTGCTTTTGTAGCCCGGGTCTGGTGTGGCCGACTCCGGTCGCACTGTGTGTATCGGCGGTCGCCGCGGCTCGACGGTGTGATCCTGTGCTCCCGGCGTACCGCCACAGGAGGGTCGAGGATGGACCGGATCAGGATCATGGCGTTTTCGTTCGCAGCGGGGATCGTGCTCGTCTCGGCGGCGGGGTGTGGCGGTGCCCCGGTGGGACAAGCACCGGTGGCGACGGCGACCGTGACCTCACGCGCGCCGAATACCAGCGTGGCAGCGCCGAGTCCAGAGCCGAGCAGCGTGCCGGCCAAGCCGCAGATGGTGCGGGTGCCGAACGTGGTCGGTAAGAATCATCAGCTGGCACAAGATCTGATGCAGGCCGAAGGGCTGTACAACCTGCGGGAGAAGGACGCGACGGGCGCGAACCGAATGCTGATCTTGGATCGGAACTGGGTGGTCGTTTCGCAGTCACCGAAGGCCGGCCTGCGGGTGCCTGCCGACACGGTGGTGACGCTCGCCTCGAAGAAGGTCGGCGAGTAGGGCCTTGCAAGGCGGAGCGAGTGACGACGATGTGGTGGTGGCGGCCGCGCGGGCCGGTGATGAGTCCGCGTTCACGGCATTGGTCGAGCGTCATCGGGCCGAGGTGCGGGTGCACTGCTACCGGATGCTCGGCTCGTTCGACGAGTCGGAGGATCTGGTGCAGGAGACGTTCCTGCGCGCATGGAAAAGCGTCCGTGGCTTTGAGGGCCGCTCGACGTTCCGCGCCTGGCTGTACCGGATCGCCACGAACGCGTGCCTCGACGCCGTCGACGGCCGGGCCCGCCGGGTGCTCCCGCACCACATCGCGGCGCCGTCGGATCCGAGCGCCGCGCTGCCGCCCCGTACCGACATCGCCTGGCTGCAGCCGTTTCCGGATCGGCTGTGGGAGCCGGCCGCACCGAGTGACGTACAGCCGGACGCCGTGGCGGTCGCCCGGGAGACCATCGAGCTGGCGTTCCTCGCCGCGATCCAGCATCTGCCGCCCAGGCAGCGGGCGGTGCTGATCTTGCGCGACGTGCTGGGCTGGCCGGCCAAGCAGACCGCGGCGCTGCTGGAGGGCAGCGTGGCGTCGGTGAACAGTGCGTTGCAGCGGGCCCGGACAACGCTGAAGGAGCACCTGCCCGAACGCCGCCTCGACTGGGCGCCGTCGGCGGAGCCCACCGAGCAGGAGCGGGCGGTGCTGCGGCGGTACATGCACGCGATGGAACGTGCCGACCTCGCCGCGGTCGCCGACCTGCTGGCCGAGGATGTACGGACGACGATGCCGCCGTGGCCGATGTGGTTCCGGGGCCGCGACGCCGTGGTGGCGGCGCTGGCGGCGAGCTGGGACGCCGGCTCGCCGGGCTATGTGGGCCGGTTCCGGATGCTGCCCACCCGGGCCAACCGGCAGCCGGCGGTGGCGGCCTACGTGCGGGGCGGCGACGACCCGACCTACCGGGCCTTCGCGATCTCTGTGCTGCGGATCGAGGACGGCCGCGTCGCGGAGGCCACCGCCTTCCATGATCTCAGCCTGTTCCCGGCGTTCGCCCTGCCGACGACGTTGCCACCGGCGCACTGATAGTTTCCGCGCGATCCGCCGTCTCAACAGGGGTGCGAAGCCCTAGAGAAGTCGGGTTCCGGGTCACGCCCGGTCGCGATGTCCTCGAGGAGGTCGCGCACTCCGGACACTGTTGACGGAGCGCCAGGCTTGCGAATGAGCGGTTCCCATGAAGGCGTAGCCGACGAGGCCCACGCCCGTCGTTGCACCTGCGGACGACTGATTCATGAGGTCTTGCCTCCTTGGTCGATCACCGGTAGCGGGACGGTGGCCTGCTGTTCGTCCGCGGCCGCCAGCATGTTCAACGTGAGCGCGGCCGACCAGCTGAAGTTGTGGGCACCTCGCCCAGCCCCGTCAAAGGGATCGAAGTACTCACGAAATCCCGAGCGTTCCACCAGCTCAAGGGTGGCTTCGCGTACGACCTCTGCCACGTCGGCCCGGCCGGCGCGCAGGGCTCCGATCCAGACCAGCCAGTTCGTGTTCACCCAGGTGGGTCCACGCCAGTAGCGGCTTCGGTCGAATGATGGATCGCGGACGTCGTTGCTCGGAATCGGGTGGCGGGACCCGCCGAGGAAGCCGGGCGAGAGCAGCAGGTCGATCAGACGCCATGTCACGTTGTCGGGGAGCCATGGGTCGAGCAGCGGGACAAAGCCGGCAATCGTGGCGGCCGTCGACCGGAGGTCGGATCGCGCGTCCCGAGCGACGAAGGTCCCCAGGTCGTCATCCCACAATCGCGCCATCAACGCCCGGTGCAGGCCTTCGGCCGTGTCCCGGTGTGGACCTGAATCCAGGTCGAGATGGCGGGCGATCTCGGCGAGGCACAGCTCTCCGTCCAGCAATACCCCGTTGAACAGTGGGTCTTCCACGGTGAACGGGTGCTTCGCGGCGAGCTGGTGATCGTCGTATCCGATATCGCGGTAACTTTCCGCGAGCGCGACATATGCCGAGTAGTCGGTGTCGCTGGGACGTTCCGTCGCCGAGACGTGGTGGAGGTCCTTGCGTACGAAGGCGGCGGACGCGGCCTGCGTGAGCCCGGTGATGAACGGGTCCCACGCTGGGCTGTTGTCCAGTCCGGACTCCCACGGATGGACGATGCAGGCCAGTCCCGTCCGGCCGATGTCGCGGTGCTCGAGCAGGTACCGGTGCTGAGCGGCGAGCTTAGGGTAGGCCTTGGCCAGGAACCGCCGGCCGTCGTCATGGTTCGTGGCCTGCGTGAAGACGGTCAACGCCGCTCTGGCGTGCACCGGTGGCTGCACGATCCCGGAGGTACTGACCGATGGGGCGCCCCGCATGCGGCGGCTGGCCCAGAAGCCGGGGCCGGGAAAATACTCCTCCTTCGCGGCATCGTTGTACACGATGTGCGGAAGCCGTCCGGTCTCCCATTGGCCGTCGAAGAGGCTGAGCAGTTCGCGTTGGGCTCGTTCCTGGCTGACCTGCGCCAACCCGACCGCGATGAACGCCGAATCCCAGCTCCACTGGTGCGGATATTGGGTCCGCGATGGGAGAGTCGCGGCACCTGTCCAGTTCCCCCTCAGCGTATCGACGGCGGCTCGCCGCAGATCGCCGCGACCCATGCCGACACCCGCGAGGGAGCCAGAGGCCGGTTTCATGCCGCGGTCACCTGGAAGTCCAGTACGGCCTGCAGCAGGTCCGAGGGACGTTCGGCGACGAGCGCGAAGGCGCGAGCGACGTCGTCGACGGGCATGACCTGCGTGACGAGGGGTGCCGGGTCGATCCGGCCCTCGGCGATGAGCGCCATGAATCCGCGGTGCAGCCGATCACGGTGCCAGCGGCTGCTGTGCGCGGCCGCCACCCCGGAGATCTGTGAGGCGACGATGTGCACGCGGTTGTGGTGGAACTCCTCGCCCGGGCGAAGTGCGGTGGCCTCGCCCGCTGAGCACGGCCAGCCGGGCGGCGAGCAACCCGATCACGCCCTGGCCGAAGATGACCACCGTCTCGGCTATCTGCGATCGGAAGGGCAGCGCGCCAACGACATCGGACGTCCTTCCATAATTCTGACTTCGGCGGATCGCCGAAGGCGACGCGCCCGCGCGACCGGCCGGAAAACCGTCCGGCTGACACCCTCACCGTCTGCGTGCAGATGGACCATTTCATCGGCGACTTCGACGCGGACCGGCGTCGTGACGCCCGCGAGAACATGAAAATGCTGTTGTCCACCATCGTCGAGGCAGGCGGGTTCGGAGCGATCACCCCTGCCTCGTACGGCATGTTCTCCACCCGGCTCCCTCCGTTGGTCCCGCCCCGCGACGCCGCCGGTGACCGCGAGGTCCTCCTGGAGGAGCTCACCGCGCTGGGAGAACACGCTCGTGACGTTGGCGCCACCCTGCTCCTCGAGCCGCTGAACCGCTACGAGGACCATGGGTTGGCTCGCCATGGAGAGCAGGCTCAGCGGACCGTCAGAGGAAGTAATACCGGCCGTGTCAAAGCTCTTGCGACGCTGAACCCATACTGCCGCGGTCGCCGATCTCCTGGCCGAGGACGTACGGAGGGCGGACCGATGAGTTTTCACGCGATCCGCCGTCTCAACAGGGGTCAGCCACATTTGATCTCGACGGAGGTAGGTCATGGGCAGGTTGCAGTGGCAGTTCACCATGTCGTTGGACGGCTTCATGGCCGGCCCAGGTGGTGACATGTCCTGGTTGGCGCAGCACCTCGGGCCCAACCCGACGGCGGACGAGGTCATGGACGGGACCGGCGCCCTTCTCGTCGGCAACCGGACCTTCGGCGGTGACGATCCGTACAAGGGCACCGACAAGGAGGGCGAGCCGTACGGCGGGGGATGGGACGGACCACAGTTCGTGCTCACCCACCACGCCCCGGACACTCCGGTGCCGGGTGTCACCTTCGTCGGTGACCTCGACAGCGGCGTCGCCGCGGCCAAGACCGCAGCAGGTGACGAATACGTCGGCGTCCTCGGTGCCGAGGTGGCCAGGCAGTGCCTCGAAGCCGGTGTGCTCGATGAGATCGTCGTGTTCATCGCCCCTGTCCTGCTCGGCGACGGCGTCCGGATGTTCGACCACCCGGGCGGGATGAACGTCAAGCTCGAACGCCTCAGCCTCACCCACGCGCCGCAAGCGACGAACCTTCGGCTACGCGTCGTCCGATGAGCCTTTCGTGCTCATCCTGCGTGACGTGGTCGCTGACTGACGGACACACTGCCGTTCGGCATGGACGCGGGATGAGACACCGGTCTGCGCGTTATCCAGCATCTTGCGGGGGACCGCTCGGATGTGGCTTCAGCCCAGTGCCTCCTCGCGGTAGATCTGCAGCCGAAGCTCGCGGGCCTTGGCCATGTGGTCGCGGGCCAGCGTGGAGGCGCGCTCGCTGTCGCGCTCCGTGATGGCGGCGATGATGTCCTCGTGCTCCTTCAGCGCCTCCTCCCAGCGCCCGGCCACGGACAGCGTGGTGGCCGGGTACCGGGTGAGGTGATTGTTCAGCCTCGTGAGCAGGTCCACGATGGTGCCGTTGTGGCTGGCGGCCCAGACAGCCTCGTGTACGGTCCGGTTCGCCGCCGCCATGGCGGCCGGCTCCGACGTGGGCCTCGCGGCCATCGCCGTCTGGGCGCGCGTGATGCGGATCAGGTCGAAGTCGGTATGCCGCTGGGCGGCGGCCGCCGCGGCGGTGGCTTCGAGGGAGATGCGGACCTCGTAGATCTCAAGGATCTCCTCAGGGCTGCGGGTGCGTACCCGCATGCCCCGCTCGCCCCGCTCGACCAGGCCGTCCTGCTCCAGGCTGCGCAGCGCCTCGCGCACGGGGGTGCGGCTCGTGCCGTACCGCTCGGCGAGGGCTAGCTCGACTAGGGCGGCGCCCGCGCCGAATTCGCCCGAAACGATCTCGGCGCGGAGCCGGTCGTACACCTCAGACAGCACCCCTGTGGTCCTTCCCTCGTAGCCCGCGGAGTATACCTTTGTATGCAATCAGGCGATGCGCACGGCGATTCCCTCGAGTCCGGGCACTGGCGGGTAGCGGTCCATCACCCGCGGGTCGTGCCCCGGCACGACCAGGTCCGGCCCGTCGGCCAGTCCGCGGATCGAGTCGAAGGCCTCGTACATCGATGGCAGGTGGTTCACCACCGCATACGGGCGGTCCCGCTCGATGTTTTCGTAGAAGTGCGAGCCGTCCGCGGCAAGGACCACCTGGCCGCGCCGGGTGCGCACACGCACGACCTGTAGTCCGGGCGTGTGCCCGCCCAGCCGGTGCGCCGTCAGGCCCGGGAGGACCTCGTGGACCCCGTTGACCAGCCGGACCCGTCCGGCAAGGTTCCGCTCCACCAGGTAGGCGATGTCGGCGGGTTCCACGAGATGCGCCGACTCCCCGCGCCCGGCGTGCCGGGACGTCCAGTAACCGAGCTCGGCCTCCTGGAGCACCACCGTCGCGGCCGGAAAATCCCGGACGTGCCCGACGTGGTCGTAGTGCAGGTGGCTCAGGACCACGTGCGAGACCTGCCCAACGCCGACGCCGAGGGCCTCAATGGTCTCCATCGGGGACTGCAGGTAGTGCCGGTGGCCGCGCCGCACGGCGGTCTCCGGCGTGAAGCCGGCGTCGAGCAGCACGGCCTCGCCGCCGCGCACCATCAGCCACACGTAATAGGAGATCGGGTACGCGTCGAGGGCGCAGGGGTCGTGCCCGTAGAAGTGCTCGCCCCGGACCGACGCGTCCCGGTGGGCGAACTTGAGGGCGTAGACGGCGAAGTCCTCCGCGCTCACCGGGCGCGCTTCCGGTCGTCGGCCTCGTGGGCCGCGTGCCCGCCGGCCAGCCGCCCGAACACCGCGCCGGAGGTCAGGCCGCTGCCGCCCGGGTAGTTGCCGGAGAACAGGCCGCCGACCATCTCGCCGGCCGCGTACAGCCCCGGCAGCCGCGCGCCCTGCGCGTCCAGGACCTGCGCCGACTCGTCGACGTGCAGGCCGCCGAAGGTGAACGTGACACCGCAGCCGACCGCGTAGCCGTAGTAGGGCGGCGTGTCCAGCGGCATCGCCCAGTTCGATTTCGGGGGTTCCACTCGCGCGGCGCGGCCGTCCTTGACGGCAGGGTCGAACGGCACATCCGTGATCGAGCGGTTGAACTGCTCGACTGTGGCGGCCAGCCCGTCCGGGTCGATACCCAGCGCGCGGGCCAGTTCGGGCAGCGAATCGGCCTCGGCCTTGGTGATCGGGTGTGACTCGTACTCCTCCTTACGCAACAGCGGCCGGGTCTTGGCGTCGAACAGCTGGAAGGCGCGCCCGCCGTCCTGGCCCAAGATCTCGCGCCCGTACTTGGCGTAGGTGTAGTTGCGGAAGTCGGCACCCTCGTCGACGAAGCGGGCCCCGCGGGTATTCACCACGATGCCAATGGGGTAGCTCTGGCGGGTGAGTTGGTTCGTCAGCTCGCGGTCGCCGCCGGCCGGGTCGGCGCCGGCGTCCCAGGCCACGCTGTGGCACGACGACCAGTCCCCGTGCGGGGCCGCGCCGGCCGCCAGGGCCAGATCGAGCACGTCTCCGGTGTTGGTCCGGCACCCGCGCACCAGTGCCTGACCCCAGCCGGGGCCCAGATACTGCTCGCGCCGCTCGGGATCGGACTCGAAACCGCCGGCGGCGAGCACGACGGCGCCGGCCGCGACGGCGTGCTCGATCCCGTCGGAGCCGCGGTAGCGCACCCCCCGTACCGCGGCCCCGGAGCGTTCCAGCCCGGTGACCTCGGCGCCGTGGCGCACCTCGATGCCGGTGGCCCGTGCCGCCGCCGCGTGCTGGGCGATCAGCCCCTTGCCGCCGTCGACGGTGCCGAAGAACAGGCCCCCGGAGAACATCCACTTGCCGCGCGAGAGGTAGGACTGCCGCTCGTACATCAGGCGCCAGCGGACACCCTTGCCGGCCAGCCAGCGCACCGTGTCCGCCGACCGCGAGACCAGAATCTTGGTCAGCACGGGATCGCACCGCCCGCCGGTGACCCGGCGCATGTCGTCCTCGAATTCGCTCTCCGGGTAGGGCGGGACGACCGTGTCCGCCAGCCGGTCGGTGGTGGCCGGGTCGAGCAGGTCCACCACATCCTCGATGCGGTCGAAGGGGAATCGGAAGGCGCCCGCGGTGTAGAACGAGTTGCCGCCGGCCTCCTCCTCCGGCGCTTTCTCCAGCAGCAGCACCCGCGCGCCCAGCTCGGCCGCCGCGTGGGCCGCGCTGAACCCGGCGTTGCCGCCGCCGACCACCACCACGTCGATCGGCCCGTTCCAGGTCTGGCTGTCCGTCATGCTCACTTCTCTCGCTCGCTGTCCAGTTCCTTCAGCGGCCGGCCGGTCCATCGCTCCCAGAGCGTGGCGATGGACGCGTAGTCGAGCCGGCCGAGCCCTTGCGCCATACCTAGCTCGTAGACCGAGTGGGCCGCCTGCACCGCGAACAGCGGCACACCCGCGTGCTGGGCCATCGCCAGCGCCAGGGTCGAGTCCTTGCGCGCGGCCTCAGTGGGCATGCCGCCCGCGTAGTCACCGCGCAGGATGCGCTCGGCGAAGCGGTGCGTGAGAGGGCGGGTGAGTCCGGCGTCGGGGCCGCCGAGCAGCTCCGCCAGCGCGCTGCCGGAGACCCCGGTGGCCGCCGCTAGCGCCCCGGCCTCGACCAGGACCACCATCACGGCATGCGCGACCGCGTTGTTGATCACCTTGGCAGCCATGCCGCTGCCGATCGGCCCGAAGCGGGTCCGGGTGGCGCCGAGCGCGTCCAGCGTGTCCTCGACGGCGTCGACGTCCCGGTCCTCGCCGCCGACCAGCAGGGTTGCGGCCCCGGCAGCCATCTGCGCGACCCCAGACAGGATCGCCGCGTCCACGATGCCCACCCCATGCTCGGCGCAGATGCCCTGCATCTCGGCCACGTCCGACGGGTTAACGGTGCTCGTCTCCACGATCACACCGCCCGCCGGCATCGCCGGCGCGAGCTCCTCGACCACGGCCCGCGACGCCTTCGGCGAGGGCAGAGACAGCACCACCACCCGCGACCGCGCCAGGTCGGCCAGCGTGCCCGCGGCGGTCACCCCGTGCTCGGCCACGGCCTTGCGCAGCCGGTCCGCGTCGAGATCGTAGGCCAGGACCGCGCCCCGCGCGGCCAGCCGACCGGCCACCGCGCCACCCATGTTGCCGAGACCGCACAGCGAGACTTGCGTGCCCTCCGCCTTCTGCGTCCCGGTGCTTTCGCTCACCTGGCACCTCCCTTCGCCGGGACGTCCATCCGGGCGCCCTTGGTCTCCGGTCCCATCGCGGCGCCGACGGCGGCGAGCACGCCGCCCAGCGCCACAAGCGGGATCTGCGTGTAGCGGTAGGGCATCAGGTGGCCCAGCCAGATGAGGAAGAAGCTGTAGCAAGACGGCACCACGACCGCGTACGTGTAGCCGACGCCGAAGCCGGACGCCCGCACCTCGGCCGGGAACCGCTCGGGGATGTAGGCGCTGAGGATGCCCCACGGCGCGTTCGCGACCACCACGACGATTCCGGCCAGCACCAGGGTGCGCACCAGCCCGCCGCCGCTGCCGTCCGCCGTCGCCACCATGAGCCAGTAGACGGCGGGGACGACCGTCGCGGTCAGCACGGCAGAGACGAGCAGCACCGGGCGCCGCCCGACGCGGTCGGCCAGCCGGCCCATCCCCAGGTACACCCCCGCGAGCACGAGGAACATCACGACCGTGGCAACGGTGATCGCCGTACTCGGTAGCTTCAGCACCTTGGTCAGCAGCCCCGGCATCATCGATACCGCGGTCACCAGGGACAGCCACATCCCCGTCATCAGCACGAACACCTGCGCCAGGCTGCGCCGGTTCGGGCCCTTGGCGAACAGCTGCCTGAGCGGCGACGGCCCCCTCTCCGCCCTCTTCGGCGGCTCCGGCTCCTCCACCTTCCGGAAGTAGGCCAGCACCACCAGCGACAGCAGCGCGCCGACGAAGAAGGGGATGCGCCAGCCCCAGCTCAGGTAGGCGCCACCCGCCACTGGCGCGACCTGCAGCATCAGCGTCGTGATCAGGCTGATCGCGATGAACGCGGCGGGGTAGCCGAGCATGATCCGCACCGAGACCGCGGCGCGGCGGGTGCGCGGCGCCCCCTCCATGGCCAGCGGGACGGCGGCCGTGTACTCGCCGCCGAGGAACACCCCGTCCACCAGCCGCAGTGCGATCAGGGCGCCGATTGACCACCAGCCCCAGGACCCGTAACCCGGGAGCAGGCCGATCATGACGGTGACGACGCCGAACCCGCCCACCGCGATCATCGTCGCCGGGCGGCGGCCGATCGAGTCGGCCAGGTGTCCGAAGATCGACGCGCCGATCGGCCGGCCGAGGAGCGTCACCACGAAGGTGATGTAGTAGATGGTGGTGCTCGTCACCGTGCCCAGATGCGCGGGCTGGAAGTACGCAAGCGCGGGGGCCAGCGCGATCGTCGGCAGGTAGATGTCATAGAAATCGACGAAGTACCCGAGGAAGGCTCCGGTGGCGCTGCGGCGCGCTGCCGGCGTCAGCCGCTCCGGGCGGGCTCGGCCCGCGCGGCTCCAGGGCGGTTTGGTTCTGCCGGTGCCTGCGACGGTAGTGCTCTCGGTCATGTGGTCTCCGGCTTCATCTTGTGGAAGGGAGCAGAGGAGTGACGGTCGCTCAGGTACGGATCGAGAACGGGTCCGCGGTCGCCCCGGACAGGTCGATCATGACGTTCTTGGTCTTCAGGTACTCCTGCAGCGCCTCGGCGCCGCGCTCCCGCCCGTAGCCGGAGCGCCGGCTGCCGCCGAAGGGCGCCTGCGCCGCGCTCGCTCGGTAGGTGTTGACCCACACCGTTCCGGCGACGAGCCGCCTGGCCACGCGGTGTGCCCGCGTGAGGTCGTTGGTCCACACCCCGGAGGCCAGGCCGAAGTCGCTGTCGTTCGCGATCGCGACCGCCTCGTCGTCGTCCTCGAATGGGATCACGCTGAGCACCGGGCCGAAGATCTCCTCGCGGGCCAGCCGCGACGCGTTGGAGACGTCAACGAAGACCGTGGGCCGCACGAACAGCCCGGCGCCGAGCGCCGGATCCTCCACCGGCTCCGCTCCGGCCACCGCGACGGCGCCCTCCGCCTGCCCGTCCGCGACGGCCCGGTTAATCCGCTCGAACTGCGGGCGGTTGGCCACGGGGCCCATCTGCGTCCCGGGGAGCCTCGGATCGCCCAGGCGGATCCCGCGCGCCCGCTCCGCCACGCCTTCGACCAGCCGGTCGTAGACCGATGCCTGGACCAGCAGCCGACTGCCAGCGATGCAGGTCTGCCCGCCAGCCGCGAAGATTCCGGCCACCGCGCCGGTCACCGCCCGGTCGAGATCGGCGTCCGCGAAGACGATGTTCGGCGATTTCCCGCCGAGTTCGAGAGTGACGGGCACCAGGTTCCGTGCCGCGGCGGCGGCGATGGCCTGCCCCGTCGCCACGCTTCCGGTGAAGCTGATCCGGTCAAAGCCGCGGTGCTCTGAGAGCGCCTTCCCGGCCAGGGGGCCGCCGGTCAGGATGTTGACCACGCCGGGCGGGAAGCCCGCCTCGGTCACCAGGTCCGCCATTCGGAGCGTGGTGACCGAGGCGTGCTCCGACGGCTTCACCACCACGCAGTTGCCCGCCGCCAGCGCCGGGGCGAGCTTGTTGGCCAGTAGCTGCATCGGCGAGTTCCATGCGGTGATCAGCGCGGCGACGCCCACCGGCTCGGCGATGGTGTAGTCCAGGGTGTCCGGTGAGTCGAGCGGGATGGTCCGCCCGTAGAGCTTGTCGGCGTAGCCGGCGAAGAAGCGGTAGTTGCGCGCGGCGAACCAGGCCTGGCTGGTGGTCTCGCGCAGCAGCTTGCCGTTGTCGGTCGACTCCAGCAGCCCCATTTCGTCGGCGTGCTCCTCCAGCAGCTCCGCCAGCCGGTTCAGTAGCTCGGCGCGGCGCACGCCGGGCGTCTGCGCCCAGCCTCCGTCGAACGCCGTGCGCGCGGCGGAGACCGCCGCGTCCACGTCGGCGGCGGAGGCGTCCGGGATGCGAGCGAACTCGGTGCCGAGGTACGGGTCGACCGCGGCCAGGTGGGCGCCCGTCGACGCCGGTACGCGCGCGCCGCCGATCAGCATGCGGTAGGTCGTCGTGGTCATGCGGTGTGCTCCGTGTGCGGTGTCGGGGTGTCGATGGCGTCGATCGAGTCGATCGCGTCGAGCAGGTGCGGGATGAACAGCGGCGGGTTCTCCGCGTACGGGAAGTGGCCGAGCCGGGGCATGACGCGGAAGACCGCGCCGGGAATCTTGGCAGCGGTGCGCCGGGACATCTCCGGCGTGCACGAGTAGTCGTACTCGCCGGTGAGCATGACGACCGGGCAGCGGTCGGTGTCGATCCGCGGGACCCGATCGGTGCCATCCCAGTCGCCGCTGTAGAAGTCGATGTCGCCGTGGAAGGCGGCGTAGCCGCCCTGGGAGTAGCCCCACCACACCTCGGACCGGT
This sequence comes from Streptosporangiaceae bacterium, assembly GCA_025964715.1. Taxonomy (GTDB): domain Bacteria; phylum Actinomycetota; class Actinomycetes; order Streptosporangiales; family Streptosporangiaceae; genus Actinomadura_C. Next base: position 12,340 of record JAOPYH010000506.1, read on the forward strand.
ACTCCGGCGGGCTCGTCGGGGCCATCAGCCCGTCCACCCACTCGGGCACGAAGAGCGCCTGGTTGACCTTCGGGTGCCTGGCCCAGCCGACCCGCCGCCCCGGCACGTGGTCGCTGGCCTGGCAGGCGACGACACCGCCGATCCGGTCCGGGTGGCGGTACGCCAGCTCGAGGCATATCTCCCCGGCCATCGAGGCGCCCAGGACAATCGGCTGCTCCAGGCCCAGGCCCTCGACCACGGCCATGACCGTCTCCGCGTACAGATCGGTGCTCAAGCGATAATCGCCCGGCACCGCGCCGGCCGGCGGGAACGACTTGCCGTGCCAGGGCAGGTCGAAGGCCACCATGCGGAAGCGCGACGCCAACAGCTCGTCGGCGAGCAGGCGGTGGAACTGCCGGGCGTCGGCCCCTGCGGTGTGCAGCATCAGCAGGTCGCGCCCGACACCGGCCTCCTCGTAATAGATCCGGTGGGGGCGGCCGCCAATGGGGGCGGCGAGGTAGCGGCCGGTCGGCCCCGAGGGCGGCGGACCGATATCGGCCGACGGCTCCGGTGCCGGCCCGGACGCGGTGTCCCGACCGATCTCCAGCACCCGGCGGACGAGGTGAGCGTGCTGGGCGAACCCCAGCTCGTTCCCGACCACCTGCGTCCCGTCGACGCGCATCAGCATCCCGAAGAAGCTCTGATACCACGGCGGCGGGACGCGGCGGAAGAACAGCGCCCAGGCGTCCGCAGGGGCCTCCAGGGTGAACTCCGGCTCGGCGTCGCCCGGTCCGCCCGGTGCGGCGGACGTGCGGTCCGCGCCGAAGCGGAAGGCCACCCGCTTCCCGCCGCAGCGGACGGAGAACGTCACCTCCGCGCCCGCAGCCAGGATGCCCAGTTGCCGGTCGGTGGCGCAGGCGCGGCGCCATCCCGCCGCGAATTCGGCCCAGCCGGAGCCCGCCGCCGTGCCGCCGTCCGGTTCCTCGCCTGCCACGATCTACCACCTCGCACACCGTCGCACACGTCTGTGTGCTGTTGTATGCAGACCATACGGTTGCGATGATCACTGCGCAATGGTCCGTATGGGAGTCGTCGGTACTGGGACCGTGCCCCGATCTGCTTGAGGCCCTGCAGGTCCGGGTCGTGCGTGCGCTGTATGCCGATGTGGCCGCCTGGCTGCGCCGGGAGGCCGACGCCGGCCGGGTCCGCCCGATCGACCCCGAGGCCGCCGCTGCGGTGCTGATCGGATCGCTGACTTACTACCGGATCTTCGGCATCATGCTCGGCGAGCCGCTCGCCGGTGTCGAGGAGGAACGCTTGCTGCGCACCTGGATCACCATCGGAACCTCGGTCTAGACCTCCGCGTCCGCTACCCCCGTGCCACAGGAGTCGTGATGCTGTATCGCTGGATCGTCCAACGGATGCTGCGCACCGCCTACGAAAGCCATAACCAGGGCGATCAGGCTCCGGTGCTGCGCAGCCTGGCCTCGAAATTCCATTACGAATATCACGGCGACAGCCCACTGGCAGGCGTCCGTACGAGTGAGGCCGAGATGGAGGAGTTCCTCACCGGGCTCACCTCACGCATGCCCGGCCATCGCTTCGAGGCCGAAGACATCGCCGTCCACGGCCCGCCCTGGCGGACCACGGTGATCGTCTGGCTCACCCTGACCGTACCGATTCCCGACCGGCCGGCCATGCGAGGCATCGTCGCCCAGCGCGCACGGATGCGCTGGGGCAAGATCACCAGACTCGAGACCTTGTCGGACTCCAAGAAGGTGGATGAGGTATTCGCCGCGCTCAGCCGATAACGCCAGGGCGACGTCAGTTGCTGCGCGGGAACCGGAGCATCGTGCGGGCGTTGATCTCGGTGATCTTCTCGACCTCGTCGTCGGGCACGTCGGCGAGGACCTCCGCGGCCCGCTTGCGGCTGTTGGGCCAGTTCGAGTCCGAGTGCGGGAAGTCGATCTCCAGCATGATCCGGTCGATGCCGATCTTGTGGCGGTTCTCGACACCGAACTCGTCATCGATGAAGCAGCCCCAGAAGTGCTTGCGGAACAGGTCCGACGGGCGCGCGTGGAAGTCGATCGGCTGGTAGTGGCGGTGCCGCTCCCAGACGAAGTCGCAGCGCTCCAGGATGTAGGGGATCCAGCCGATGCCACCCTCGGCGAGGGAGAACTGGAGCTTGGGGTGGCGCTGCAGGACGCCGGAGAAGAGCAGGTCCGCGGCACTCCACATGAGGTTCGTGGAGAAGATCGAGATGGCGACGGCGAACGGCGCGTCGGGCAGCACGACCTGGCCAGGGATGGCCCGGGTGGCGGAGAAGGAAAAGCCGGGCACGTAGGAGCCGGAGCCGAAATGCAGGGAGAGAACGGTCCCGGTCTCCTCGCACGCCCGCCACACCGGGTCCCAGTGCCGGTTGTGGATTGACGGCAGACCGAGCGGCACTGGGCTGTCCGGGAACGAGATCGTCCGGGCGCCCTTGGCGGCTGCCCGCTCGATCTCCTTCGCGGCCAGGTGGGGGTCCCAGGTCGGCACGATGGCCATCGGGATGAACCGGTCAGGTGCGCTGCCGCACCACTCGTCGATGTAGAAGTCATTCCAGGCCTGCACGCACAGCAGGGCGAGGTCCTTGTCCGCGGCGCGCTGGAACACGCCGCCACCGAAGCCGGGGAAGGAGGGGAAGCACAGCGCCGCCTGGACGCCGTCCAGGTCCATGTCCCTCACCCGGGCCGCCGGGTCATAGCACCCCGGGATCATGTCCTCGTAGCGCACCGGGTCAAGGGCCCACTCCTCCGGCGGCTTGCCCGCGACGGCGTTGAGCCCGACCGTGGGAAAGGTCTCGCCGTCGTAGACCCAGACGTGCTTGCCCTTGCTCTCGACGATCCGCGGACCACGCTCCTGGTGCTTCTCCGGCAGACGGTCCTGCCAGACCCGCGGGTGCTCGATGAGGTGGTCGTCCACCGAGACGATCTGGTGGTGGTCCTGCAGAGGCATGACGTCTCCCTCTCCGGGGGTGCACTTAGCAAAGCACGATATAGGTTTTTGACGTTTCCGTCACCTATCGGCGGGTCACGATAGTGCGCTCACAGCGCGACCCACCCTTCGCCCGCCGAGCTGCGCCGCGCCGCGCTGATCAGCCGCTGGACCCGCAGCCCGTCGCGCAGGGTCGGCACCTCGGGCGTCGGCTTCCCGTCGAACGCCGGCAGCCAGTCCTCCAGGAGCAGCGCGAGGTGGCGGGCCGCGGTCAGTGACCTCTTCCCGCCGACGGGAAGAGCGCCGGAGCGGGGCGCACGATAGGAGCGGGGCAGCTCGGCCAGCCCGTCGTCGGCCATGGTGCCGCCGCGCAGGACGCCGCCGTAGAGCGTGCCGTCGACCGCGAGCGCGCCGGCGCTACCGGTGGCCTCGAAGCGGTACCGGCTGCCGGCGTGCAGGGTCATCGCGGACACGGTCAGCGTGGCCTGCACCCCGCACCGCATCCGGAGGAGCACGGCGGCGGAGTCGTCGGCGTCGATCTCGAGAAGGGTGCCGTCCGGCCGCTCCCGGGTGGGCACGGTCGTCCGGACGTCGGCGCAGAGTTCCTCGGGCTCGCCGAACAGCGAGCACAGGTAGTCCAGATCGTGCGAGGCCAGGCCGAGCAGGTAGCCGCCGCCCTGGTCGAGGCGGTACATCCACTCTGACTGCAGGCTGTGGCCGGGGTGCCAGAAGTCGACGGCCGCGTCGACCCGCGCGCTGTAGGGAGTCCCCAGGTAACCGCCGGCGACGAGCTCGCGCGCGGCGAGCTTCTCGGGCGACCAGCGGTTCTCGAAGCAGACGGCGTGGGCCCGCCCGGTCTCCTCCGCGACGGAGAGCATCATCGCGGCCTCGGCTTCGGTGAGCGCCTGCGGCTTCTCGCAGAGCACGTGCTTGCCGGCCCGGAGCGCGGCCACGACCTGGTCGCTGTGCAGGGCAGTGGGTGTCGCCACCGAGATGACGTCGAGGTCGTCTCGGCGGACGAAGGCGTTCCAGTCCGTGCTCAGGTCCCCGATCCCGGTCCGGGCACCGGCCGCCGCGGCGCTCTCCGGCCGCTGTGCGCAAAGCGCGACGACCTCGTACTCGGGCACGGCCCGGAACGCGGGCACCTGCACCAGCGTGCCCCAGCCGACCCCGATGATCCCGACCCGCAGCCGATCACTCACGAGACGCCCTTTCCCGGTCCGGCCTCTTTGACGAAAATGTCAATAAAGGCTAGCGTACGGTCCGCCTCAGCGGAAGGCCGATGGCTCGGCCCGCTGCCGTTCCGGGCACCGGCTCCTCCTCCGGGCGGGATCGCCGGGCTCGCGATGCCAGGAGGACGCTTGAAGATCAATTTCCAGATGCCCGTCGACGTCGCCGAGCACCTCCGCCCGCCCCGAACGCGGGACGCCGTTCGTTCTGAGGAGGTCACCCGTTGACCGGGCAGGTCCCTTCCGGGCGCGCGCAGAGGCGGACCGGAGACCCGCGAACCACTGCGGTCGTCTGTGTGGAGTGCCAGCGGGGCGTGCTCGGCCACGACAGCGTCCTTCCCGGCCTCCGCACCGATGCCGAACGCATCCTTCCGCACATCGAACGGCTGGTGCAGGCCGCCCGCCGGGCGGGCGTACAGGTGGTCCACGCGACGTTCGAGGGCCATCTGGGCGCTGCGGATCCGGGCCGGGCGCCGTTGTGGCGAGCGATGGGTCCGCGGACGGCCGACTGGGCGCCCGGTCACCCCGCCACCGAGGTGCTGCCCGAGCTCCTGTCCCCGGACGACCTCGTCCTGCCTCGTCACCACGGTCTGGCACCGGCGTGGGGCACCGAGCTCCTACCGGTGCTGCGCACTCTCGGCACGCGCACCATCGTGCTGGCCGGCGTCTCGCTCAACCTGGCGCTGCCGTTGACCGCGGGTGAGGCCGCGCACGGGGGGTTCGGCGTTGTCGTGCCCCGGGACGCGGTCGCGGGGACGCCTGCCGAGTACGGGGAGCTGGTGCTCACTCACACCATGGCGATGCTCGGCGTCGTCACAACCGTCGATGATCTGGTGGCGGACTGGGACCACGCACTTGGCGAAAGCGTCAAATAAGGTTACTGTCATTTTCCGCACAGAGTGGTGGCCGGGTGAGGCGCCACGAGGGATCCGTCGGGTTCGCGAGGCTCACTGACCTTGGGTGGAAGACATGAACAACGATGCCGAGCAGCACGCGACCCCGATCCTCGACGGCATCCGCGTCGTCGAATTGGCGGCGTGGACGTTCGTCCCGTCGGCCGGGGCGGTGCTGGCCGACTGGGGCGCCGACGTCATCAAGATCGAACATCCCGAGACGGGCGACCCGCAGCGCGGTCTGATCAACTCCGGCGTCGTGGCCGGCGCAGGCGGGGTGAACCACTTCGTCGAGCAGCCCAACCGGGGTAAGCGAAGCGTCGGTCTGGACGTGTCCACTCCGGACGGCCTCGAGGTGCTCTTCCGGTTGATCGACTCCGCGGACGTCTTCGTCACGAGCCTGCTGCCGGACTCCCGGGCGCGGCTGGGCGTCGACGTGGAGCAGGTCAGGGCGCGCAACCCAAAGATCGTGTACGCCCGCGGGCACGGGTACGGGTCGAAGGGCCCGGACGCCACGCGCGGCGGGTTCGACCTCGCCGCGTACTGGTCGCGCGGCGGTATCGCCGACGCCTACGCCCCGATCGGGGGTGGCTACCCGCCGGTGCAGCGCCCGGCCTTCGGCGACCTGTTCGGCGGCTTCGCGATCGCCTCGGGCATCGTCGGCGCACTGCTGCGCCGGGAGCGGACCGGCGTGACCTCGGTGGTGGACGTATCGCTGCTCGCCACGGCCATGTGGCAGGTCTCACCCGACATCGTCGCCGCCGGAGTCCTCGGGCGGACCGTCCCGAAGTACGACCTGGAGGACATGCCCAACCCCGCCGCGAACATCTACCGCACCGCGGACGGCCGGTTCCTCAGCCTTGTGCTGCTGCAGGCCGACCGCTTCTGGGCGGACCTGTGCACCCGGACCGGCCGGCCTGACCTCATCACCGATGAGCGGTTCGCGACCGCTCCGGTGCGCTTCCAGCACCGCCGCGCGTGCATCGCGGAGCTGCGCTGGACGTTCGAGTCCCAGCCGCTGGCGTACTGGGAGGAGAAGCTGCAGGGGTTCGACGGCGTGTGGGACGTCATGCGGAACGCCCTGGAGGTGCACGAGGACCCGCAGGCGGTCGCCAACGGCTACCTGCCACGGCTCGAGGACGGCAAAGGCAACGAGTTCGCCCTGGTCGACAGCCCGGTCCAGTTCGACGAGCGGCCGAACGCGCCGCGCCGGGCCCCGGAGCACGGCGAGCACACCGACCAGATCCTGCTCGAGGCGGGCTACAGCTGGGACAACATCATCAAGCTGAAGGAGAGCGGCGCGATCCTGTGAATGCCCGAGAAGACCGGGCCGTGAGCGGGGCCACGGGCGTGGCCGGACCCGCGACCGCGGCCCAACACGCCCATGCCGTCCTCCACTGCAACCTCAACACTGTCGACCTGGCCCGCGCCGAGGCCTTCTACACCGCCGTGTTGGGGATCGAGCCGCGCATGCGTTCGGTCAGCACTGACTCCGACGCGACAGCGATGGGGCTCGGCACGAGTACGGCGAGCGACACCTGCCTGCTCTATGACCGCCGGGGCCCGCGGGCGGCACCCGCTCTCGAACTGGTCGCCTGGCATCGCCCGGCGACCGTCCCGATCGCCGGCGGCCCGTCGCGCTCGGAGCGTCCAGGCTTCGCCGGCGTAGGGTTCCGGGTGCCGTCGCTCGCTTCGGCGGCCGACCGGCTCGCCGAGGCCGGACGGTCCGTGGCCACCAGGGAGCCGGCACAGGCGCGCGTGCGGGGCCGGCTGCGACCGGCGCTGCACACGACCGACCCCGACGGCGTCACGGTCGAGATCGTCGAGGTCCCGCCCGGGCCCCTCGACCCGCAGGGCGGATTGTTCTCACACGAGCGCCTGCGCTGCCGCGACCTCGCCCGGACCGTGGAGTGGTACGGCTCGATCGGGTTCGTGGTCCAGGAGGCGCCGGGCGGGCCGCCGGCCGCATCCCTCGTGCTTGCGGAGGACCCGACCTTCTCCCTCGAGTTCGATGAGCATTCCGGTCCGTCCGGGGCGGCCCCCGCGCGCGGCGCCAACACCCAAGGCCTGTATCGGGTCGCGCTCGCCGTCGAGGACGTCCGCGCCGCGCGCGCTGCGCTCGCCGAAGCCGGCCAGGCGCCGCCCGAACCCGTGTTCATCCCCATGCCGGACACCCCGATCGGCGGGTTCACCGTGCTGTTCCTGAGCGACCCGGACGGTGCGGTCGTCGAGTTGGTGGAGCGTCCCCGATCGTCGGTCCGGCGCCCTGCGGAGCCGTGCCGGTGAACGCCGCACTGAGCGCCGAGCAGCAGGAGTTGAGGGCCGTCGTCCGTGCGCTGCTGCAGAAGGAGTCCCCGGAACCGGTGGTCCGCGCGACGATGGAGTCCGCGGAGGGCTACGACCGTGCGCTGTGGACGATGATGGCCACGGAGCTGGGCCTGCAGGGGCTCGCGATCCCAGAGGAGTACGGCGGTGCCGGCGCCGGGTGGGTCGAGCAGGGTCTGGTGCTCGAGGAGATGGGACGCGCCCTCCTCTGTGCGCCCTACCTCTCCACGGTCGGGCTGGCCGTTCCCGCGCTGCTGGCGAGCGGTGATGCCCTGGCTGCTGAGCGGTGGCTGCCGGCGATCGCCGACGGCCGCCTTGTGGCCACCGCCGCGCTCACCGGGGTCCTCCGGCGCACTGACGTGGACTTGCCGATCACCGCGGCGCGGGACGGCTCCGGTTGGCGGCTCACCGGCACCGAGCCGCACGTACTTGACGGCGCCGCCGCCGACCTGCTGCTGGTGCTCGCCCGCACGGACGGCGGCGCGAGCGTGTTCGCGGTCGAGGCGGCCGCCGACGGGATGCGGCTGACCACGCCGCGCACGTCGGACCTGACCCGCCGGATCGCCCGAGTGGAGCTGTCGCAGACGCCCGCGCAGCTCGTCGGGCAGGAGGACGCCGGCTGGGACATCGCCCGGCAGGTGCTGCCGCGGGCGGTCGCCGTTCTCGCGTGCGAGCAGGTCGGGGGGGCGGCGCGCGCACTCGAGCTCGCGGTCGACTACTCCAAGACGCGGATCCAGTTCGGCCGGGCGATCGGCTCGTTCCAGGCGGTCAAGCACCGTTGCGCCGACATGCTCGTGGCCGTCGAGACCGCGCGGTCCGCGGCCTGGGCCGTGGTACGGGCGGCCGACCGGGACGCGCCGGACCTGTCCCTGGTGGCGAGCCTGGCCCGCGCGGTCTGCTCGGACGCCTACGTTCGCTGCGCCTCCGACTGCGTCCAGGTCCACGGCGGCATCGGCTATACGTGGGAGCATCCCGCGCACCTGCACGTCAAACGGTCCCGCGGCTCCGCGGTGCTCCTCGGGACCGCCCACGAGCACCGCACGCTGGTCGCCGAGCTGGCGCCGGTGCTCGGCACGCGCCGAGAGGAAGGAGCGTCGACATGACGCAACAGGTACCCCTGGCCGAGGATCTTTTCACCTGGCCGGCGGAGCAGCCGTCGTTGATCGGGGGGCGTTCGTCCGACGGGCGGATCATCTTCCCCTATCGCCGCCACCGCATCGTCGGCGGTGTCCGGGAGGAACTCGAGCGCGTCGAGCTCCCGCGGCGGGGCACGCTGTGGACCTTCACAACGCAGCGGTTCAGGCCGCCGTCGCCGCCGTACACGGGTCCGGAGGTCTTCGAGCCCTTCGCGGTGGGCTATGTCGAGCTCCCCGGCGCCTTGCGGGTGGAGGCCCGCCTGACCGAGGCCGACCCGGCGAAGCTCGCCATCGGGCAGGAGATGGAGCTGCGGATCGTGCCCTTCGGCACGGACGAGGAAGGCAACCAGACCATGATCTACGCTTTCGCCCCGGTCACCGAGGGAGGACACGTCGATGGCGCCCAGTGAGGTGGCGATCATCGGGGTGGGGCTGCATCCCTTCGGCCGTTACCCCGGCAAGTCCGCGCTCGAGATGGGGGAGGACGCGGTCTTCGAGGCGCTGACCGACGCCGGGGTCGAGTGGCCGGCCATCCAGGCCCTGTTCGCGGGAAGCATGGAGGTCAAGAACCCGGAGGCCATCGTGGGCCTGCTAGGCCTCACCGGAATCCCGGGACGGGCGGTCTTCACCGGCTGCGCGACCGGGGCGACGTCGCTGGCCATGGCGGCCGACGCGATCCGGCTCGGTGACCATGACCTCACTGTGGCCGTCGGGCTGGACAAGCACCCGCGCGGGGCGTTCTCCGACCATCCGTCGGTCTCCGGGCTCCCGGCCTGGTACGGCGAGGCCGGGCTGTTCCTCACCACGCACTTCTTCGGCATGAAGATCAACCGCTATATGCACGATTTCGGCATCACGCCGAGGACCTTGGCCCGGGTCGCCGCGAAGGCGTTCCGCAACGGGGCGGCGAACCCGCGTGCGTGGCGGCGCAAGCCGCTCACCGAGGACGAGATCCTCGTCTCCCCGTCCCTCAACCACCCGCTTACCCAGTACATGTACTGCAGCCCGGACGAAGGCGGCGCCGCGGTCGTGCTCTGCCGGGCCGACCAGGCGCACCGCTACACCGACACGCCGATCTACCTGCGCGCCAGCACGCTGTTCTCCCGGAAGGAGGGCGCGTTCGAGCTGCTCAGCCCCTCGCTGCCGCTGGAGAGCGCGCCGAGCCCGACGGTCTTCGCGTCCCGGCAGGCCTACGAGAACGCCGGGATCGGCCCGGAGGACGTCGACGTGATCCAGCTGCAGGACACAGACGCCGGCTCGGAGGTCATTCACATGGCCGAGAACGGGTTCTGCAAGGACGGCGAGCAGGAGCAGCTGCTCGCCACCGGCGAGACGGAGATCGGCGGCCGGCTTCCGGTGAACACCGACGGCGGGCTGCTCGCCAATGGCGAGCCGGTCGGAGCGTCCGGCCTGCGGCAGATATACGAGCTCGTCAACCAGCTGCGAGGCCGTGCAGGCGCCCGTCAGGTCGAGGGCGCCAGGGTCGGCTACGCCCAGCTCTACGGAGCACCCGGCACCGCCGCGGTGACCATCCTGTCGACGTGAGGACGCCAGTGGACGGCCCGGTCGGCGAGGCCGGGGCGCTCCCCGACGATCCGGCGGAGCCGTTCCGCGCCGAGGTCCGCGAGTGGCTGCGGACCGCGCCGCGGCCCGAGGCGCTGCATGACTACGGACCGACCCCGACGGTGGCGGACATCCCGGCCGGCCGGGAGTGGCAGCACACGCTCGCCGCCTGTGGCTTCGCGTGCCTGCACTGGCCGGTCCGTTGGGGCGGCCGCGACGCCACGGTGACCGAGCAGGCGGTCTTCGCCGAGGAGGCCGCCCGGGCCAGCGTGCCGCGGCAGCTGAACATCGTGGGTCCCGATCTGGCCGGTCCCGTGCTCATGGCCTTCGGCACCGAGGCGCAGTGTGATCGGTACCTGCCCCGGATCCGCACGGGGGACGACATGTGGTGCCAGCTGTTCTCCGAGCCCGACGCCGGCTCCGATCTGGCCGCGGTTCGGACCCGGGCGCGTCGCGTGGACGGCGGCTGGGTCGTCGACGGGCAGAAGGTGTGGACCAGCGGCGGGGACGGCGCGGAGTACGGCCTGCTGCTGGCGCGCAGCGGTGGCCCCGGCCACGGCGGGCTGTCGGTCTTCGTCGTGGCGATGAACTCCCCGGGGGTGACGGTCCGGCCGCTGCTCCAGATGGACGGCGAGAGCAAGTTCAACGAGGTTTTCCTGTCCGGCGTCGAGCTGCCACCGGACGCCCTGGTCGGCGAGGAGGGGCAGGGCTGGCGGGTCGCCACCGCGACCCTGGGCCGGGAGCGGCTCTCGCTGGGCGCCAACGCGGTCGGCATGTTCCACGCGCTCGACGACCTCGTGGAGGCCGCCGCCGCGCGGGGCCGTCTCGACGATCACCTGCGCGGTCAGGTCGTCGACCTGTGGATCCGGACCTGGTTGCTGCGCGCGACCTGGGAGCGCGCGATCGCCGAGGGAGCGGAGCCGGGAGCGCCGTCATTCTCGGTCCTGAAGCTGCTCACCTCCGAAACCCATCGGGCCATCGGCGACCTCGGGGTCGAGGCGCTCGGTCCGGACGCGCTGTGGTCCGAGGACGGCGAACCGCTGGTGCACCGGATGCTGGTCGGACACGCCCAGACGATCCTCGGCGGTACGAGCGAGATCCAGCGCAACATCCTCGCCGAGCGGGTGCTCGGGCTGCCCCGCGAGCCCACCCGGTCATCGTGAGCACCCCCTCGGCTGGGCTGGCCGAGCTGATCGGGCCCGGTTCGCTGGTCGCTCTCGGTGACGGCGTCGGCGGCCCGCGCGCGGTTCACGCGGAGCTCAGCGAGGTGGCGAAGCGGGTCGGCGGGGTCCGGCTGCTGCTCGGGTGGACCCCGTCCACCGACCCCGCGCTCGACCTGACCGCGTTCCCCGACGTACGGACCGTCATGCCTGGCTGGGGCCTGCGGCGCGCCGTGGAGGCGGGCGTGGTGCGTGCCCTCCCGGTCCGGCTGTCCGCGGTGCCGGCGCTGCTGCACGGCCCGCTGCGTCCGGACGTCCTGGTCGCCACGGTCGTGCCGCGGCCCGG
>JAOPYH010000110.1 GCA_025964715.1 Streptosporangiaceae bacterium
GGCGCGCGAGCTCACGGTGAAGAACTTCAGCGTGTTCTGTAACCACGTCAGATGGTGGAAGTCGATCCGGGCAAACCGTGGAAAGGTGGCCGCTGGCTCGTCCGCACCGAAGCCGGCCGGCGCTACCGGCGACGCTCGCGATGCTGCTGTTCGACAGCTCCGGCGTCAACAAGGACGCGGCGCTGGAGGAACACCGCGAGGCGATCCGCTCGGTCCTCGCCGCCGCGAAGACCGCCGAGGCCGATCAGCTCGCCGTCGCCTGCGCGCTCGACTGGCTCCTCTACGACTGGCTGATGGCCCACCGCGACGGTCCGGACAGCGCCGCGATCGAGATTCCGAAAGGCCGTGAGGGCGAAGCCGTACTGATCGTCGACGCCACGGCCGCCTCCGTCATCGCTAAGGGCCTGCGGAGCAGCCGGCGCCCGTCGCTCTCGCTCATCGTCTCGTCGGCGGGCTTTGCGGCTGTCCTTCGCAACCACCGCAGGGCTTGGGCCACCAGTCTCGGTGATCTGCCCCGCCGAATAACTTTTTCGGGAGGCAGCGTTAGGTATGCGGCTTGTTCCGGGTCAGTCCGGCAAGTGGGCGAGTTCGCCGCTAATACTCTCAGCAGTGGTCAGCAGGTGTGGCAGCCAGGATCGGCGCATGGTGTCCATTGATGTGCGGCTTGAGTGCGTGGAGATGTTCACTGCGGCAACGACATGGCCGTTGGCCCTGCGCACCGGTGCGGCGATAGAGCGCAGCCCCTGCTCCAGCTCCTGGTCAACGATCGTCCACCCGTGCTGGCGAACCCGGCCGATTTCCTGCGCAAGGCGTGCACGATTTGTGAGTGTCCCGGAGGTGAGCTGTCGCGGCGTATTTCGCTCGAAGTAGGCCTGGAGTGCGGCGGTGTCCAGACCGGCCAGCAGCACTCGGCCGGTCGACGTCGCGTAGGCGGGGAAGCGGGTTCCTACGGCGATGGAGACCGTGAGGATGCGGAACCCGTGCACGCGGGTGACGTAGACGATCTCGTCCTCGTCCAGCACTGTCAACGAGGTGGCATCACGCACCTTAGCGGCTAGGCGCTCCAGGTGTGGCAGGGCGATTTCCGGGAGTCGAAGGCTGGAGAGATAGGCGTGACCCAGGTCGAGCACGCGGGGCCGCAGTGAGAACCCGCGCCCTTCGGATTCCGCGTAGCCCAGCTCGACGAGGGTATGCAGGAACCGTCGCGCGGCCGCTCGGGTCATCCCCGCCTGCTTGGCGACCTCCGTCAAGGTAAGGCTCGCAGGGGAGTCGTTCAGCGCGCGCAGCACCTCAAGGCCCCGCTCCAGGGACTGGACGAAAGGTGGTTCCCCGGTCGTCCGGTCAGACACCGTTCGCTCCTCGGTGGTCGGTCGTGGCTCTGGCCGGGTAGGTCTGCAGGTCCGCCTCGATGCGGGCGGCGGTGGCCAGCAGCGGCGGCAGCAGCGAGCGCCGGATGTCGTCGAGCGAGGTACGGCTTGCGTGTGTCGAGACGTTCAGCGAGGCGAAGACCATGCCGGCGCCGGACCGTACCGGCACAGCGACTGCTCGCAGTCCTTCCTCCAGTTCCTGGTCGACGAGTGACCAGCCCTGGTTACGGACGCGTTCGAGCTCCGCGCGCAGGTCGTCGGTGGTGCGGATGGTTTTGCTGGTCTGTTGGGAGAGCGGCACCCGTTCGAGGTAGCGCTCGCGTGCGTCGGGCGGAAGGTTGGCCAGCAGGACGCGCCCCATGGACGTTAGGTGAGCGGGCAGGCGAGTGCCCATACCGATGCTGAGCGTAATGATGCGCGATGTGGATACCCGCGCCACATAGACGATGTCGTCACCGTCTAGGACCGACAGCGAGGACGACTCGTGCACCTCGGCCGCCAGCGCGTCCAAGTGAGGTTCGGCGACGTCGCGCACCGAGAGCCGGGAGAGGTAGCGATAGCCGAGACCGAGCACCCGTGGACGTAGTGAATATCGCCCGTCCTCGTAGCTCACATACTTCAGCTGGACCAGGGTCAGCAGGAACCGGCGGGCGGTTGCGGGTGACAGGTTCGTAGCACGCGCCACCTGGCTCAGCGTCATTCGCGGGTTGTTCGCGTCGAAGGCCTTGATGACGGCCAGGCCTCGGGCAAGTGACTGGACGAAGTCCGTGTTACGGGATGGGACGGCGTCCGTCATCCACGGCCTCGCTCTCCGCACATCGAAGGAGTCTCTCAGATTCGATTCATACCGATGATGCGGTTCATTGCATCTCGATGATTCTTGCGCATGTCGAACTGTAGTGGTCTATCCGCATGGCCTGCAACGCAGAGTCGGTATCCCGGGGATGCGAAAGACGACACTGCACCCACGCGCGCCCCAAACCGCAGCTTCGAACTCTTGACGCGATGTTACACGCGCTCTACCGTCAGGGATCTGCGCGTTGCGCACCGTTGTTCGACATGCGAAAGGTGCTCTCGAGTGACAAGTCCGGTCGAATGCCGTACCTCGGCGCCTCGAGGCTTTGGACTTACGCTCGCGCTGTCTATGGGTGTTGGACCGCTCGGTCTCTACGCCCTCAACGCCACCTCCCCGCTCGTCACCGCAGACCTGGCCTTGAGCCGTGCCGAGTTCGGTACCTTCGCGACGGCCGCATTCCTCGCCGCCGCAGCCTTCTCACCGCTGGTCGGCCGGTGTGCCGATCTCTTCAGCGCCCGTGTGGTGCTGGCCGCCCTCTTCATCGGATCGGGTCTGGCCATCGCCGGTGTCGCGCTGGCGCCGTCCTACCCCTGGCTGCTGCTCGCCGTGGTGGTCTGCGGCGCTGCGCAGGCAGTCTCCAATCCGGTGACGAACCAGCTCATCGTGGCGCGCGTACCCGCGGGCCGGCGCGGATCCGTGATGGGGGTCAAACAGTCGGGCGTGCAGATGAGCCAGTTCGCCGCGGGACTCGCGCTTCCTGGCGTCGCGGTGGCGCTTGGCTGGCGTGGGGCGGCGGCGGTGGCCGCGACGGCCGCCGTCGCGGGCCTGCTGCTCATCCGCTGTACGGTCCCGGCCTGGGACGCGCCGGCCAGCCCTAGGTCGGCGAGACGAACGGCGGATTTGCCGGCCTCGGTGTGGTGGCTCGCCGGTTACGCGCTCCTGACCGGGGCGGGCCTGCAGGCGACCAACGTCTACCTGCCGCTCTACAGCTTCGAACGGCTGGGCATGTCGGTGCGGATCGCCGGGCTCACGGCCGCCATGGTGGGCGGTGTCGGTCTGGTGTCGCGCATCATCTGGGGTCGTGCGGCCGAACGGATGCGCGAGCCTCGCCGTCCACTGCTCCTGCTCGCTGCCGTTTCCGGACTCGCCGCGGGTGCCGTGCTCGGTGCCGAACAGCTCGGCCGGCCGTGGCTGCTCTGGGTGGGCGCAGCGCTGTTCGGCGCCAGCGGGATCGCCGTGAACGTCGTGGTCATGCTCGCCCTGATCCGGATCAGCCCCATCCAGGCCGTGGGCACCGCCTCCGGGCTCCTCGCGGTGGGTCTGTATATCGGGTTTGCGATGGGGCCGCTCGGGTTCGGCCTCGTCGTGGACCACACGGGCTCCTACGGCAGCGGATGGCTCGCCGTCGTGTCGGTGTATCTGGTCGCCGGGGCGCTTTCCCTGGTCTGGCCCGCCGATCGCACGTCCGCGAGCTCACCGAGGCGACCTGAGGCCATCTCCAGCCCCTGACACCTACCGGCTTTTCACCTCCAGGAAGGACAGTAATGCTCACGCATGAACAGAACGAACGCCTCGTGCGGACCGGCCCCGGCACTCCGATGGGCGCCTTGTTCCGCCGGTACTGGATCCCGGCGCTACTCGCCGAAGAGATCCCGGAGCCCGACTGCGCACCCGTCCGGGTGAAGCTGCTCGGCGAGCAACTCATCGCCTTCCGCGACTCGCGTGGCCGGATCGGTCTGCTCGACGAGTTCTGCAGTCACCGCACCGCATCCCTGTTTTTCGGCCGCAACGAGGAGTGTGGTCTGCGCTGCTCCTACCACGGCTGGAAGTACGACGTGGAGGGCAACTGCGTCGACATGCCTTCCGAGCCCGAGGGTTCGTCCTTCAAGAACCGTATCCAGCACACCGCCTACCCGTGCGTAGAGCGTGCCGGGGTCATCTGGACCTACATGGGCCCGGCCGACAAGCGGCCCCCGCTGCCCGAGCTGGAGTGGGCGCTGCTCGACGACGACCGGCGGTTCGTCTCCAAGCGCTGGCAGGAGTCCAACTACCTGCAGGCGATGGAGGGCGGTATCGACTCCAGCCACGTCTCCTTTGCACACCGGTTCAACATCGACGACGACCCGATGCATGCGGGAACCGAGGGGCTGAAGTACCTCAAGGCCGACACCCGGCCGAAGTTCGAGGTGGCCGAGTCCGACGGCGGGCTCGTGATCGGTGCCCGGCGATTCGCCGACGAGGAGAATTATTACTGGCGGATCACGCAGTGGATCATGCCGTGGTACACCATCATTCCTCCGTTCGGCACCCATAACCCGCTCGGTGCCCACGCCTGGGTGCCCATCGACGATGAGAACTGCTGGGCCTGGAGCATCAACTACCACCCCAGCCGTCCCCTGCGCGAGGACGAGTTGGCCGCGATGCGCGCCGGCGACGGCATCCACGTGAAGTACGTCCCCGGCACGTACCATCCCGTCGCGAACCGGGCCAACGACTACCTGGTCGACCGGCAGGCACAGAAAGACAAGCGCACGTTCAGTGGTGTCGAAGGCATCGCCATGCAGGACGCCTCGCTGCAGGAGAGCATGGGCGAGATCTGCGACCGCACCAAGGAACGGCTGGGCACCAGCGACGCCGCGATCATCCTGGCGCGACGCCGGCTGCTCGCCGCCATCGAGGATCTCGACGAGACCGACGTGCTGCCCGGAGCCGACCCGGTGCACCAGCGAGTCCGGTCGACATCCCTCATCCTGCCGAACTCGGTGCCGTTCCAAGAAGGAGCCCGGGAGGCGTTGATCGCCTCGGCCGGCCAGGACTTCGTCTCCATCTGACCCACTCATGGCCATCGGGGGACGGCCGTCGAGAACCCAAAGGACGCTGACATGAAAGCAATCACAAGGACTGGCGCGCGTTCCGCGGCAGCCGGCGTGGCTGTCTCCCTGGCATTTGTCACCGCAGGCTGTGGAGGCGGATCCACTGCGGCCGCCGGAGGCGAAGCATGCGATGGCAAGACCGTGACCGTTGGCATCACCAAGAGCGCTAGCGACGCACCGTTCTATGTGGCCCAGCGCAAGGGCTACTTCAACAAGCAGGGCCTGACCGTCCGGTTCGTGCCGTTCGACTCGGCCGCGAAGATGATCGCACCGCTCGGCGCCGGCCAGCTGGACGTCGGCGCAGGCGCCCCGTCAGCCGGGTTCTACAACGCCGTGGCCCGGGGAGTGCAGGTGCGGATCGTCGCGGACAAGGGATCGATGCCCAAGGGCTACGGCTACATGCCGCTCATGGTGCGCAAGGATCTCTACGACAGCGGCAAGGTGAAGACGATCGCCCAGCTCAAGGGTCTCAAGATAGCCGAGCCGGCCCAGGCGACCGCGACCTCGTCCACCGCCGGTGCGTTGCTCCATAGCGCTGGTCTCGCTTACGGCGACGTCAAGCACGAGTACATCGGCTTTGCCGAGCAGGTGACCGCCTTCCAAAACGGAGCGATCGACGCGGCACTGATCACCGAACCCTCCGCCACGGTGGCGGAGCAGCGGGGGGTGGCGGTACGGCTGGCCAACCCGCCCGACGTCTACGACAACCAGCAACTGGCCGTCGTGGTCTACGGCGGCAAGTTCGCCGGCGAGAAGAGTCGGCTCGGCACCTGTTTCATGACCGCCTATCTGCAGGGCGCCCGTGACTACGTCTCCGCGCTCGCAGGAGGAAAGGTGACCGGCAAGGGCGCCGACGAGATCGTCAAGATCGTGACGGCGGCCACCGGCCTCAAGCCGGAGCTCTACCGCACCATCGTGGCGAACTACGTGAATCCCGACGGGGTGGTCAACGTCGAGAGCCTGCGCCGCGACTACGACTTCTTCGCCCAGCAGAGCTGGCTCGAGGGCAAGCGGGTCTCGGTCGACGCACTCGTCGACCCCTCGTTCTCGCGGGCGGCGGTCGCGAAAATCGGCGCGTTCGACAAGGCCGGCGCCACGAAGACCGCTGGATAGGAGAGGCACCCATGGCAACCGCAACTTCCCTGGAACGGCAGGACATGGGGGCCACCCCTGCCGCCGCGCCCAAACATCCGCCGCGTTGGCGCAACGCCCACAACCGTGACCGCCTCCTCGCCGTCCTCACCCCGGTGGTGCTGCTCGGCATCTGGGAGGTCCTCGTCCGGATCGGCGCGCTAGACGCGCGGTTCTTCCCCGCGCCGAGCAGCATCTTCGGCCGGATGGTCGAGTTGATGTCCTCCGGCCAGCTGTGGACCCAGACATGGGCCAGCCTGCAGCGGCTGTTCCTCGGCTTCTGGCTCGGCCTGATCCCCGGCCTGCTGCTGGGAGCGGTCATGGGGCTGAGCCGGCCGGTGCGGGCCGCCCTGTCACCGCTGGTGTCCGGGACGTACCCGATCCCTAAGAGCGCGCTATTGCCGCTCATCCTGCTGGTCTTCGGCCTCGGCGAGATGTCGAAGATCGTGATGGTCGCGATCGGCGTGTTCTACCCCGTCGTGCTCAACACGACCGCGGGTGTCCTGCAGATCCAGCCCATGTACTACGACGTCGCGAAGAACTTTGGCGCCAGGCGCCTGCAGGTGTTCCGCACGGTGGCGCTGCCCGGCGCTATGCCGAGCATCATGACCGGCATCGAACTCGGCGCCGGCTTGGGACTGATCCTCATCGCCATCGCCGAGATGGTCGGAGCCCAATCGGGTCTCGGCTTCATGATCTGGAACGCCTGGCAGCTGTACTCCGTGGACACCATGTATGTCGGCCTGCTGATCGTCGCCATCATCGGTTATGCGATGTCGCTCGCACTCGGCTGGGTCGCCCGCCTCGTCACCCCCTGGAGGACCGACCGATGATCGATCAGCACGACTCCTCGCCAGCGGCAGTGGAACAGGAGATCACAGTCTCGGTGCGGGGCCTGCTCAAGCAGTTCCCCACCAGGGATCGCACCGTAACGGCCCTGGACTCGCTCGATCTCGACATCCCGCGCGGGCAGTTCTTCGTCATCGTCGGTCCTAGCGGGTGCGGGAAGACAACGCTCCTACGCATCCTCGCCCGCTTGGAGGAGCCCAGTGCAGGCCGGGTCGAGGTGCGCAGCCTGGCGGAGGGGCGACCGGAGAACTCGATGATCTTCCAGGGTGATTCGATCTTTCCCTGGATGACCGTCTGGGACAACGCCTCCTACGGCCTGCGCATGCGTGGTGTGCCGGCGGCCGAGATCCGTGAGACGGTGGGCCACTACCTGGCCAAGACCGGGCTCACGCAGTTCGCCGACTGCTACCCGCACCAGCTGTCCGGAGGCATGCGCCAGCGGGTGTCCATCGCACGCGCGTTCGCTAACGACCCCGACGTGTTGCTCATGGACGAGCCTTTCTCGGCGCTGGACGAGCAGAACAAAACCCTGCTCCAGGGCGAGCTGCTGCGGATTTGGGACGAGACCCGCAAGACCGTCGTCTTCATCACCCACAGCGTCGACGAGGCGGTCACCCTAGGCGACCGCATCATGGTGATGACCGCGCATCCAGGGCGGGCCAAGGCGTTCTTCGACGTCCCCTTTGAACGGCCCCGGGACGTGCTCGAGCTGCGCCAGCGGCCGGAGTACGGCGAGATGGTCTACGACATCTGGCAGCACCTGCGTGACGAGGTCGATCACAGCCAGGCCGCCACGCAGCCGCCTCAGCAACGCCGATGGTTTCGCCGATGACGGCCGACAACAGCCTGGCGAGCGTAGCTCTGGCCAGCGTCGCCTTGCCCGGAGGCCGCTCCGAACTGCGCGAGTTTCCTCTGACGCCAAGCCATGCCGACGACGGGTGGCTGCGAGTGGAGGCCAGCGGCATCTGCGGTACCGACGTGGCTCTGCATGGCGCTGGGCTTTCCCGTCCGACGGTCCTCGGCCACCACGTGCACGGCGTCGTCGTCCAGCTCGGTGACGACGCCGCGCGTCGCTGGGGCGTGCAGCCCGGTGACCAGGTGGTGATCGAGGAATACCTGCCCTGCGGCGACTGCGCGCGGTGCCGCGCCGGGGACTACCGGCTGTGTCCCCGTACCGATCTGTGGGGCGAAGGGCGCCGCGTCGGGCTGGTTCCGGTCGAGGAGAAGCCGTCCCTGTGGGGTGGCAACGCCCAGTACATGTACCTGCCGAGGGAGGCCGTGGTCCACCCGCTGCCCGCCGACCTCGGCGACACGCTGGCAGCTTGGGCGCTGCCCTTGGCGAACGCGCTCGACTGGGTGCTGGGTGCGGGCGCGCTACGGCCGGGCGAGACGGTCATGGTGCTCGGACCTGGGTACCACGGACTGGCCGCGGTGGCAGCCGCACGGTACGGCGGCGCAGGCGCAGTCCTCGTCTCCGGTCTGCCACAGGACCGTCCCCGGCTGGACATCGCGGCATCCCTGGGCGCCACCGTCACCGGGTCCGCCAGTTCGGGCCTGCGTGAGCACCTCGCGGAGGCCACCAATGGGCGGATGGCAGACGTCGTGCTGGACCTCACCGGCGCCGGGTCAGACAGCGTCACCCGTGCGGTGTCCCTTCTCGCCCAGGGCGGGCGGCTGGTCCTCGCGGGAGGCAAGGGCTCGACCGCCGCGAAGCTCGACACCAGCGAGCTGACCAGGCTGAACGCGACCATCCGTGGCGTACGCGGCCGCGCCCCTGAATGGGTGCGCCGGAGCATCGAGCTGCTGGACGGCGGCGGAACGGGGTTGGATCAGGTGCCCACCGTAGACGTGCCCCTCGCCGGCGTGGGGCAAATGCTCCACCGGCTGGCCGCCGGGGAAGGCCCGAGCACCCCGCACGTCGTCGTACGCCCGTGGGCCGCCCACTCGACCACCTGAACGGAAACACCAGTGATGAACAGTGCACGGCCGAACAACGCACCGCTGAACAGTGCCCGGCGATCATACGAGGCACGCGTCCTGGTCGTTCCGCTCGGCCACGACGCCGGGCGGGCGCAGGCGACCATGGTGAGGCAAGGTCTGCACGGCCTGATGACCGTGCGCGGCGTGACCGCGTCGACAGGTGCGGATGGTGACGTGTCGCGACTCGGATCGGTCCCGCTGGGCGAGCATGGCTGGCGGCCCGCCGCCGATGAGCTCAGCGTCACCGACCTCGTGGACACCGCCGACGTGATGGTGCTGCTCGCCACCGACCTCGCCGAGGTCCCGGCGCGGCTCTGTCTCGATTTGGCCGCGGCAGCCCGGGCCAACGGCTCGCTGATCGCCGGCCTTGTGTTGGGTTCCCAGACCTGGGACGCCCCCGAGGGCAACACGGCGATGGCGGTGCTGCGCCAGGCGGTCGACATGCTCGTCGTCGTGCGCGGCACCGACCTCGCGGCGCACTTCCTTGACGTACTGCGCGGTGGCCCCCGCGAAGCCGCCCTGGCGTCATGAGGCCGGTACCGCCGCACCGGCAACACCGCCGCACCGCTGCGGCGGTACCCACAACGATCTGCACGGCCGCACTACCAACCGGCCCGAGACCTGCGTAAGGCGACGACCATGACGATGCTGAGCGAGAACCCCACCCTGAACCGGGCCGGCTCCGATGCGCGCGAGCTACTGGTGCGCGGCACGACGTGGGAAGCAGACGGCGTGCTCTCCCTGCGCCTCGTCGAACTCAACGGCGGCGAGCTCCCCGCTTGGGAGCCCGGCGCGCACATTGACCTGGTGCTGCCTTCCGGGCTGGTGCGGCAGTATTCGCTGTGCGGCCGACCGGCAGACCACGGGTGCTACACCGTGGCGGTGCTGCGCGAGCCCACAGGTCGTGGCGGATCGCGGGAGCTGCACGAGACCGTGCTGGCGGGTAAGACCATCTCGGTACGCGGTCCGCGAAACAGATTCCCGCTGGTCGAATCTGTCCAGTACCTGTTCGTCGCCGGCGGGATCGGCATCACGCCGATCCTGCCGATGGTCCGGGAGGTCAACGCCCGGGGAGCCGACTGGCACCTGGTCTACGGCGGGCGGTCGCGCTCATCCATGGCCTTCGTCGAGGAGCTGGCCGAGCTGGGCAAGGACCGTGTCGAGATCGTCCCGCAGGATGAGCGGGGCGTTCTTGATCTCGATGCGGTGCTGGCCCAGGCTGGACCGGGGACGGCCGTTTACTGTTGCGGACCGGAGGGCTTGCTCGCGGCGGTGGAACAGCGGTGTGCCAGCGGCCCGATGAGCCTGCACACCGAGCGCTTCGGCTCGGCGGGCACGGCCGGGACGGACGAGCCTGTCGGCGCTAATGAGACGACCACCTTCGAGGTCGAACTGCGCCGCAGCGGCTGCGTGGTGGTGGTCTCGCCCGGCCGCACCATCCTCGACGCGGTGCGCGAGGTTGTACCCGAGGCCGTGTCCTCATGCGAGGAAGGATTCTGCGGCACCTGCGAGACTCGCGTCCTCGAGGGCGTTCCGGAGCACCACGACACCATCCTGACCGAGAAGGAACGCCAAGCAGGCAAGACGATGATGATCTGTGTCGGCAGATCCAAGACACCCCGGCTCGTGCTCGACATGTAGCGGTGGACGATGTTCCCCGAGTTGGGTGAAGTGGTCTTGGTCGGCTGTCATGCCAGATGCGCTGTCGGGTAGAGCCTTTCGTCATCGACGTCGCACTGACGGAGATCTCTCAGGCTACGGGGATCCGCGCATGGCGCCCGGCGATGTGCAGATCGGCCTCGATGCGGGCTGCCGCCTCCCGCAGCGGCGACAGCAGGTCCTCGAGGGACCGCTCGACCGTGGAACGGCCCGCGTGCATCGAAACGTTCACTGCGGCGACGACCCGGCCGCCGCGGTCGTGGAGGGGGACGGCGATGGACCGCAGGCCCTCCTCCAGCTCCTCGTCGACCAGGGCGTAGCCGTCCCGCTCGACCCGCTCCAGGATCCCGGCGAGCTTCTCGGCCGAGGTGACGGTGTGCCGGGTCAGCGGTTCGAGGTTCGTACGGGCCAGGCGCGCGGCGCGTTCCTCCGCCGGAAGTCCGGCCAGCAGGACGCGGCCCATGGAGGTCGCATACGCCGGAAAGCTCGTGCCCAGGGTGATGTTGACGCTCATTATCCGCACGGTGGGCACCCGTGCGACGTACCGGATGTCGTCGCCCGACAGCACGGCCATCGATGCCGAGTCGTGCACATGCTCCACCAGAGAGACAAGGTGGGGCTGCGCGATCTGCGGCAGTGTCAGCCTTGACAGGTGCGCGAAGCCGAGCTCCAGGACGCGTGGAGTTAGCCGGAAGAGCCGGCCTTCCGAGGCCACGTAGTCGAGATGCTCCAGGGTGATCAGGGAGCGCCGGGCGGTCGCGCGGGCGAGGCCGGTCGCCTCGGCCACGGCGGTGAGGGAGAGCTCCGGGTGCCCCTGGCCGAAGGCGGTCAGAATACTGAGGCCGCGCGCAAGCGATTCGACGAACTCCGTGCCAAGCTCCTGCTTCGAACCCTTTGCCCAGGACGCGGGTGTGGCATCCGTCGGGGCGGCGGCCGGAGGGGGCGGGGCGTTCAGGGCATGCTCCATCGCCGCGACGGTCTCCCGCAGCCGGGGGAGTACGGCATCGCGCAGGGACTCGGCGCTGTGCCGGCTGGTGTGGCTGACTACGCTCACCGCACACGCCTGGCGACCCGCAGCGTCACGGACCGGCGCCGCGACGGCGACCAGGCCCGGCTCGATGAGCTGGTCGTCCAGCGACCAACCGCGCTCGCACGCGGCGGCCGTACGGGCCTCGAAGGAGGCGGCGCCGTGGGCGTGGCCGTGCGGCACCGTCGGGAATCCGGTGTCGAGCGGGTCGGCCTCGCGGCACAGCCGCCAGCGCTCCCAGTCCTCCGCCGTCCACTCGGCGGCGAAGAGCGCACCCGGCGCGCTGCGCTCCGCGGGCAGCCGATCACCGATCCGGAAGGTGAGGGACATCGCCCGCCGCCGGGTCGACTGGTGGACGAAGCGCACGCCGTCCCGGTCCGGCACGGCGATCGATACGGACTCGTCCAGCTTGCCGGCGAGATCCTCCGCTAGCGGCCCGAGCAGATCGGGCAGCCGGCAGGCCGCCAGATAGGAGTTTCCGAGCTCCATCAGCCGGGGGGCCAGGACGGCGTTTCGGCCCTCCAGACGCAGGTAGCCGGTGCACGCCAGGGTGCTGACCACGCGGTCGACGGTGGAGCGGGCCAGCCGGGTGGCCCGTACGAGATCGCCCACCGGCCGGTGCCCCTCGGCCGCGGCCAGCTCGCGCAGCACGGCCAGGCCACGGATGAGCGGACCCACGGCTTCCTGCGGCAGAGGCGCGCCGGTGGTGGCAAGGGATCTCATGGGTGCTCCAGATGGCGAAGATCTCGTCGAACCGTACCGGCTCGAAACATTGACAGAGCTGATCACCGGAGGACAGACTCTGGTGCACACAATTGTGAACTAAAGTTCGCCAGACGAACAGACCCTCGAGGGTGAGGATGATGGCGGAAATCTGTAATCTGCGGGACGCGGTGGCCGCGCTGATCCATGACGGCGACACCGTGGCCATGGAGGGCTTCACGCACCTGATTCCGTTCGCGGCGGCGCATGAGGTGATCCGGCAGGGGATCACGGATCTGACGCTGGTACGGATGACGCCGGATGTGATCTACGACCAGATGATCGGTGCCGGACTGGTCAAGAAGCTGATCTTCTCCTGGGGCGGCAACCCAGGCGTCGGGTCGCTGCACCGCTTCCGTGACGCCGTCGAGAACGGCTGGCCCCGGCCTCTGGAGGTCGAGGAGCACAGCCACGCGGGCATGGCCAACCGTTACGTCGCCGGAGCCTCGGGCCTGCCCTTCGCCGTGCTGCGCGGCTACCGAGGCACCGGCCTGGTCGACCGCACCGCCACCGTCTCCACCGTGACCTGCCCCTTCACCGGGGAGGAACTGGCCGCCGTCGCCGCCATCAACCCGGACGTCACCGTCATCCACGCTCAGCAGGCCGACCGCGCCGGAAACGTCCAGCTGTGGGGCCTCGCGGGCGTGCAGAAGGAGGCCGTGCTGGCCGCAAAGAGGTCCCTGGTCACCGTCGAAGAGATCGTCGACGAGCTGGAGCCCAGGCCCGGAGCCATCGTCCTGCCCACCTGGACGGTGACCGCGGTCGCCAAAGCACGCGGCGGCGCGCACCCCTCGTACGCGGCCGGATACTCGGTTCGCGATAACGACTTCTATAAGACATGGGACCCCATCGCCCGGGACCGGGAGACGTTCACCGCCTGGATCGGCGAGCAGGTCAAGCACACTGAAGGAGGCGTGTGATGACCGCCCACTGGACCACAGACGAGCTGATGGAGGTCAACGCCGCCCGCGCCCTGGCCGGAGCCAAGACCTGCTTCGTCGGCATCGGCCTGCCGAGCACGGCGGCCAATCTCGCCCGCAACACCGCCAACCCCGGCCTGGTCCTGATCTATGAGTCCGGGACGATCGGGTCGAAACCGACGCGTCTGCCGCTCTCGATCGGCGATGGCGAGCTCGCCGAGACCGCCGACGCGGTCGTCTCCGTCCCGGAGATGTTCAACTACTGGCTGCAGGCCGGCCGGGTCGACGTCGGTTTCCTCGGCGCTGCCCAGCTCGACCGGTACGCCAACATCAATACCACCGTCATCGACCGCGGCCCGGACAAGCCGGAGGGCCGCCTCCCCGGCGCCGGCGGTGCCCCGGAGATCGCCGCGAGCTGCGGGCAGGTGCTGATCGTGCTCCGCCACTCCGTGCGCAATTTCGTCGGCAAGCTCGACTTCGTCACCTCCGTCGGCCACGGCTCCGGCCCCGACGACCGCAAGCGTCTCGGCCTGCGCGGCAGGGGCCCCACCGCCGTCATCACCGACCTCGGTGTGCTGCGCCCGGACCCGGCCACGGCCGAACTCGTACTGACGGAGCTGCACCCGGGGGTCACCGTCGAACAGGTACGGGCGGTCACCGGCTGGGAGCTGAAGAGCGCCGGCGTCATCGGCACCACCGCCGAACCCACCACCGAGGAACTGACCGCGCTGCGCGCCCTCAAGGCCGCAGGAAGGGCCGGTAAGCGATGAGCGACCGTCGTCTCAAGGACGTATATATCGTCGACGCCGTACGTACGCCCGTCGGCAAATACGGCGGCGCCCTGGCGGCCGTCCGCCCCGACGACCTCGCGGCCCACGTCGTACGGTCCCTGGTACACCGTACGCCGCAGCTCGACCCGGCCCGGATCGACGACGTGATCTTCGGCAACGCCAACGGCGCCGGTGAGGAGAACCGCAACGTCGCCCGGATGGCCGTGCTCCTCGCCGGGCTGCCCGTCAGCGTCGCCGGCAGCACCGTCAACCGGTTGTGCGGCTCCGGCCTGGAGGCCGTCATCCAGGCCGCCCGCGCGGTCGCGGTCGGCGACGCCTCGATCACCGTCGCCGGCGGCGTCGAGTCGATGAGCCGCGCTCCGTGGGTCATGCCCAAACCTGAGCGCGCCTTCCCGCCGGGCAACCAGGAGCTGGTCTCCACCACCATCGGCTGGCGCATGGTGAACGAGCGCATGGAGCCGCAATGGACCGTCCCCCTCGGTGAGGGCGCCGAGCTGATCGCCGACAAGCGCGGCATCACCCGCGAGCAGCAGGACGCCTTCGCCGTGGCCAGCCACGAAAAGGCCGCCCTGGCGTGGAAGAACGGCCTGTACGACGGCGAGGTCGTCCCCGTCGAGGGCGTGGATCTCACCCGCGACGAGACCATCCGCGACAACACCTCGGTCGAGTCGCTGGCCAGGCTCAAGACCGTTTTCCGCAAGGACGGCACGGTCACCGCCGGCAACGCCTCACCGCTCAACGACGGCGCGGCCGCGCTGCTCATCGTCGACGAGGAGGGCCTGAAGGCCACCGGCCGTGAGCCGCTCGCCCGTATCCGGGCCTCCGCCGTGGCCGCCGTCGAGCCGCAGTACTTCGGGCTCGGCCCGGTCGAGGCGGTCGAGAAGGCGCTGGCGAAGGCCGGTCGGGCCTTCGGGGACCTGCGCAACCTCGAGCTCAACGAGGCCTTCGCCGCCCAGTCGCTGGGCTGCCTCGCCGAATGGCCCGACCTCGATCCCGCCATCGTCAACCCGCGCGGTGGCGCGATCGCCATCGGTCACCCGCTCGGCGCCTCCGGCGCCCGTATCACCGGAGCCGTCGCCCACCAGCTCGCCGCCGCGGGCTCCGGCACCGGCCTCGCCGCGCTCTGCATCGGCGTGGGCCAGGGCCTGGCCCTCACCCTGGAAAGGTAGGTACCGCATGACCACCCCGCTCACCCAGGGTGACATCAGCGCCGAGATCGCCGAGGCGCACGACGACTACGCCAAGGCCACCGCCGACGGCGCCTCCGTCCGCCATCACCCTGACCGCGGCTACGCCCCCTACCGCAGCAGCGTCCTGCGTCACCCCAAGCGGCCGCTGGTCGCCGTCACGGACCCGGAGGCGGTCGAGCTGACCGGCCCGGTCTTCGGTGTAACCGACGTCACCGCGCTCGACAACGACCTCACCCGGCAGCATCAGGGCGAACCTCTCGGCGAGCGCATCAAGGTGACCGGCCGCGTCCTGGACCGCGACGGCCGTCCGGTGCGCGGCCAGCTCATCGAGCTGTGGCAGGCCAACGCCTCCGGCCGCTACGCCCACCAGCGCGACGACCATCCGGCCCCGCTCGACCCGAACTTCACCGGCGTCGGCCGCTGCCTGACCAATGATCAGGGCGAGTACGAATTCGTCACCATCAAGCCGGGCGCCTACCCCTGGCGGAACCACCTCAACGCCTGGCGCCCTGCCCACATCCACTTCTCGCTCTTCGGCACGGCCTTCAGCCAGCGGCTGGTCACCCAGATGTACTTCCCCGGCGACCCGCTCTTCCCGTACGACCCCATCCTGCAGTCGGTGACCGACGACGCCGCCCGGCAGCGGCTCGTCGCGACGTACGACCACGACCTGTCCAGCCCCGAATGGTCACTGGGCTACCGCTGGGACATCGTCCTCGACGGCCCGGCCGCCACGTGGATCGAGGAAGGCCGCTGATGTCACTGCCGCCCACGCCGTCGCAGACCGTCGGCCCCTTCTACGGTTACGCCCTGCCCTTCACCGGTGGCGAGGAGGTCGCCCCTGCTGGGCACCCCGACGCCATCACCGTGCACGGCGTCGTCTACGACGGGGCCGGACTGCCGATCCCCGACGCGCTGCTGGAGTTCTGGCAGCCCGCGCCGGACGGCTCGCGCGCCGGCGTCCCCGGATCGCTGCGCCGCGACATCGTCACCGGCGGCTACCTCGGCCGCAACGGCGTCGACTTCACCGGCTTCGGCCGGGTCGCGACGGACGCCGACGGGCACTACGCGCTGCGTACGCTCCCGCCGGGCGGCGTGCCCTACCTGTCAGTGATCGTCTTCGCCCGCGGCTTGCTGCACCACCTCCATACCCGGATCTACCTACCGGACCTGGCCGACACCACCGACGACCCGCTGCTGGTCTCCCTGGAGCCCGAGCGCCGGGCCACGTTGCTCGCCACCCCCGAGCGCGAGGGGGTCCACCGTTTCGACATCCGTCTGCAGGACGACGGGGCGCATGAGGAGACGGTCTTCCTTGAGTTCGGCTGACGACTTCGACACGGGGCTGCTCTCCCCGGTCCGGGCCGGCTCCGCCGCCGAGGCGTCGACGACCGACGCCGCGTACGTACGCGGCATGCTCGACGCCGAGGCCGCGCTGACCCGTGCCCAGGCGGCCGTCGGGCTCGCCCCGCCCGCGGCGGCGGCGGCCGTCA
>JAOPYH010000001.1 GCA_025964715.1 Streptosporangiaceae bacterium
GCCGATGATCCGCTGGAAGTCGCGGACCATCATCGGGAACGGGTGCGGCCCCATGGTGGAGCCGATGCAGTAGTGGGTGTCGTCGACCGTGGACACCCAGTTGCGGAAGGCCTCGTTACAGGCGTCCTTGAGGGTGCGGCTGCCGGTCCGGACCGGCACGACCTCGGCGCCGAGCATCCGCATCCGGGCGACGTTGAGGGACTGCCGGACCGTGTCCTCCTCGCCCATGTAGACCACGCACTCGAGGCCCAGCAGAGCGGCCGCGGTGGCCGTCGCCACGCCATGCTGACCGGCCCCGGTCTCGGCGATGAGCCGGGTCTTTCCCATCCGGCGGGTGAGCAGGGCCTGACCGAGCACGTTGTTGATCTTGTGCGAGCCGGTGTGGTTCAGGTCTTCGCGCTTGAGCAGGATGCGCGCGCCGCCGGCATGCTCTGCGAGGCGCTTGGCC
This sequence comes from Streptosporangiaceae bacterium, assembly GCA_025964715.1. Lineage (GTDB taxonomy): Bacteria > Actinomycetota > Actinomycetes > Streptosporangiales > Streptosporangiaceae > Actinomadura_C. Next base: position 449 of record JAOPYH010000001.1, read on the forward strand.
TCGGTGAGCAGGCTTGGCCGGCCGGCGTAGTTGTCGAGCAGGTCGTTGAGCTCGGCACGGAACCGCGGATCGTCCTTAGCGGTCGTGTAGGCGACGGTGAGCTCGTCCAGCGCGGCCATGAGGGCCTCTGGAGCGAACCGGCCGCCGAAACGGCCGAAGTGCCCACTGTCGGAGGGAACGGCGGAAGCGCGCCCCGCGGCGTCGGTGGTCATCGTTTATTCCTGTCGGGCTCGGAGAGGCCTATCCGGTCAGCTGAGATGCGGATAGGCGCGCCATCGTTCACGGGGCTGCGACATGGCCCAGATCCTACTTGCCCTGCCGGAGGGCGGGGTGCGCACCCGCGGCGACGAGGTCGGCCACCGCGGACCGCGGGTCCTTGCCGATGACCAGGCTCTCCCCCACCAGCACGGCGTCGGCGCCCGAAGAGGCATAGGCGAGCAGGTCGTGCGGACCACGCACGCCTGACTCGGCCACCTTGATGAGGTGCCGCGGGACGAGCGGGGCGATCCGGGCGAAGACGCCGCGGTCGACCTCGAGGGTCCTGAGATCGCGGGCGTTGATCCCGATCACCTTCGCTCCCGCGTCCACGGCGCGGGACACCTCGTCCTCGGTGTGCACCTCGACGAGCGGGGTGAGCCCGATGGATTCGGCCCGCTCGACCAGGGAGACGAGGGCAGGCTGATCCAGAGCGGCGACGATGAGCAGCACCAGGTCGGCGCCGTAGGCGCGCGCCTCCCAGAGCTGGTAGGAGGACACGATGAAGTCCTTGCGCAGGACCGCGACGTCCACGTTGTTGCGGACCGCCGCCAGATCGTCCAGACCGCCGCCGAAGCGGCGCCGTTCGGTCAGCACACTGATGACCTTGGCCCCGCCGTCCGCGTAGTCACGGGCCAGCGAGGCGGGGTCGGCGATGGCCGCGAGCGCGCCCTTGGAGGGGCTGCTGCGCTTCACCTCGGCGATGACCGACACGCCCTCGGACCTCAGGGCGCCGATGGCGTCATGCGGGGAGGGGGCGTGGGAGGCCATCTCCTTGAGGGCCTCGAGCGAGATGGCCCGCTGCCGTTCGGCGAGATCTGCCCGCACGCCTTCGAGGATGTCGTCCAGCACGCTGCTCACGCGTCCACCTCGCCTAGCGGCTCGTTGAAGCGTCCTTGGATCTGCTGTGCCAATTGTTCGCTCCGTTCCTCACCTGGCGGCTCGTCACGTCGCTCACCGGGTCGGGTCCCGTTGTCAGCGGTAGCGGTCCTTGCGTCCACCGATCGTATCCGGACGGCCGTCCCACCTCCGCACCCGGGAGGCCGTGAGATGAGAGGCACCACTCCGCCGCCAGGAACTGCGGCGGCCACCTTACTAGGGCGCCGGCACCTGCCCCGCCGCAGGGGACAGAGGCCGATTCCGGAGCAGACCGCTGGACGCGTCCAGATCGAGCCTGCGGAGCGCCGCGCTGACCGCGGCCACAGCGGGCTCGGTCTCGACCCGCACGGCGAAGCCTTCGCGGGTGAGGTACAGGCGCGCGAGCTGGGCGACACCCGGATCGTGCTCCGCCACCAGGACGAGCCCGCCGTCGTCCATGGGGCTCTAGCCCCAGTTGGGAGCGCGGTTCGGGAGCACGGCCGGCCACGCCGCCGGAGTGCCGCGCTGGTGGGCGGACATCAACGCTCCTTGTTGGTCCGGCGGTCGGCCTCATGGCGATCGTCAGGGTCGCCGGCGTCATGAGGGTGGTCCGTGTCCCCCAGATTAGCCCCGTTGCCCGGCTCGCCGGGGTCATCCGTCGGATCCACGCCGCGGTCCAGGGACTTCCACAGGAGGCTGGGATCGTCGGCCCTGGCCCGGGCGCCCGCGCTCCTGCGGTCCGGTGTCACAGCCGCCCCCTCACTCCCGGCCGTCGTCCGCTCGTAGCGGGCCGACATGCCCGGCCAGCGTGCTCCCCGTACCAGCGTGAGGAGTCCGCCCAGGCCGAGCAGCACGCCGCCGGCCGCGGAGGCGAGCCACCAGGGTGCCGTGTGCACGGCGGCTTCGCCGCCCAGCCGCATCAGCGCGCTCTTGTCCCCGGCGACCTGCAGGATGTGGGCGTGCCCGGTGGCGGTGACGGAGGTGTAGACGATCCCGGCCCCGAAGAGCCCGAGCAGTGCTCCGACGAGCGCACGGACCCTGCCCCGGGTGGCGAACAGCGCCGCGAGCCCGGCGAGCCCCGCCCACCCCAGGGCGACCGCCCCTCCCGTGAGCTCGCGGCCGGTCACGTGCTGGCTCAGCGGCGTGATCGCATCGCTGGCCCGTACCGTCGCCCACGACCGGCCCCCGGCGAGGACCGCCGTGCCGGCGCCCACGGCGCAGAGCACGGCCGCTGCGGTCAGCTCACGGCGCGCGTTCACGATGATCGGATCATGCCGGCGGCTCCCCGATGGCCGGATCCAGCACGTCGGCGTCCCAGCACGTCCGGTCTCCGGTGTGGCAGGCGGCACCGACCTGGTCGACCTTGACCAGGATGGCGTCGCCGTCGCAGTCGAGCGCGACGGACTTGACCCATTGCTGGTGGCCCGAGGTCTCACCCTTGATCCAGTACTCCTGGCGGCTCCGGGACCAGTAGGTGCAGCGGCCTGTGGTGAGGGTGCGGTGCAGGGCCTCGTCGTCCATCCAGCCGAGCATGAGCACCTCGCCGGTGTCGTGCTGCTGGGCGATGGCGGGCACGAGGCCGTCGGCGGTGCGCTTCAGCCGATCGGCGATCTTGGGGTCCAGGTCGGACGGGCGTTCGGACATGCGCTCTATTGTGCCGCGTAGGCCCGGGGGATCCCGCACCGGATCGCCACCGGGCGCGCGATGAGGCGGCGATGAACGGCTCAGCAAGAGCCCGGCACGTCAGCGGGGCCCGCACCATGATCGGTGCGGGCCCCGCTGACGACGACTGGAACTTACAGGGGGCGGACCTGGTCAGCCTGCGGACCGCGGTTACCCTGCGTAACCTCGAACTCGACACGCTGGTTTTCGTCGAGGCTCCGGTAACCGGAGGACTGAATTGCCGAGTAGTGCACAAAGACGTCCGGACCACCGCCGTCGACAGCGATGAAGCCGAAGCCCTTCTCAGCGTTGAACCACTTCACTACACCTTGCGTCACGTGCTCTCCCTAACCAGGATTCGGTCCCCGCACCTCGCGGTCACCGGGCCGGCGTGGGTTTTCAGGCTCCCGCGCTGACGTTCCGCGGGCGTGAGAACACGTACCTGGAACCTCGACCGCGGATTACGGTAGCAGGAGAATTCGCCCATGACCATGGGTCGCGGGTGATCTGATCATGGATCGCTTGAGGCTGGCTTGAGGGAGTTTTGAAGGAACCTTGACTATTGCCCACGGGACTTACAAACGGCAGATCAGCGAAATAGGG
>JAOPYH010000015.1 GCA_025964715.1 Streptosporangiaceae bacterium
GATGGCCATCGACGACATGCCGGTGGTCGTCGACTTCGTGGTCCACCAGGACGCGATGGTGTGGCCCATGGTCGCGGCAGGGACGAACAACGACGAAATCCAGTACGCCCGTGACCTGGCCCCGGAGTGGGAGAATGGAGACCGGCTGTGAACAGGCATACGCTCTCGGTCCTCGTCGAGAACAAGCCGGGTGTCCTGGCCAGGGTGTCCTCGCTTTTCTCGCGCCGCGGATTCAACATCGACTCACTCGCCGTCGGCCCGACGGAGCATCCGGGCATCTCCCGGATGACCATCGTGGTCAACGTCGAGGACCTGCCGTTGGAGCAGGTCACCAAGCAGCTCAACAAGCTGATCAACGTCCTTAAGATCGTCGAACTGCAACCGGGCGCCTCGGTGCAGCGCGAACTCCTGCTCGTGAAGGTGCGAGCCGACGCCGAGACCCGCTCACAGGTTCTGGAGACCGTGCAGCTCTTCCGGGCCAAGGTCGTCGACGTGGCCCCGGACGCCGTGACCATCGAGGCGACCGGGAGCAAGGACAAACTCGAAGCCCTGATCCGGGTACTCGAGCCGTTCGGTATCAAGGAATTGGTCCAGTCGGGCATGGTCGCGGTCGGCCGCGGTACGCGCTCGATCACGGACCGGTCGCTGCGAGCTCTGGATCGCAGCGCCTAGCCAAGCCGGGATCACCAGATCACGCTTCAGATTGGAAAGGCATAACAAGTGGCTGAGATGTTCTACGACGACGATGCGGACCTGAGCGTCATCCAGGACCGGCACGTGGCCGTGCTCGGGTACGGCAGCCAGGGGCACGCCCACGCGCTCTCCCTGCGGGACTCGGGTGTCGACGTGCGGGTAGGACTCCCCGAGGGTTCCAAGAGCCGGGAGAAGGCCGAGAGTGACGGGCTCCGGGTGACCACGCCGGCCGAGGCCGCCGAGGAAGCCGACCTCATCATGATCCTGGCGCCGGACCACATCCAGCGCGAGCTCTACACCGAGTCCGTCGCACCCGCACTGGTTCCCGGCGACGCCCTGTTCTTCGGCCACGGCCTGAACATCCGTTACGGACTGATCGAGGCCCCGGAGGGCGTGGACGTCGCCATGGTGGCCCCGAAGGGCCCCGGCCACCTGGTGCGCCGCCAGTTCAGCGAGGGCCGCGGCGTCCCGGTGCTCGTGGCGGTGGAGAACGACGCGACCGGCAAGGCCTGGCCGCTCACGCTCTCCTACGCCAAGGCCATCGGTGGCACCCGCGCCGGCGCACTGAAGACGACCTTCGCCGAGGAGACCGAGACCGACCTCTTCGGTGAGCAGGCCGTTCTGTGCGGTGGCGTCTCCGAGCTGATCAAGGCCGGGTTCGCGACTCTGACCGAGGCCGGCTACCAGCCGGAGATCGCCTACTTCGAGTGCCTGCACGAGATGAAGCTCATCGTCGACCTCATGTACGAGGGTGGCATCTCGAAGATGTACTGGTCCTGCTCCGACACTGCCGAGTACGGCGGTTACACCCGTGGGCCGCGCATCATCACCGAGCAGACCCGCGAGGAGATGCGCAAGATCCTCGCCGAGGTCCAGGACGGTACCTTCACCCGTCAGCTGGTCGAGGAGTTCGAGGCCGGACGGCCGAACTTCCTCAAGCAGCGCGAGGCCGAGCAGAACGACCCGATCGAGCAGACCGGCGCCAAGCTCCGTCCGATGATGAGCTGGCTCAACGACTGACCCGTCCGAGGCCGCACGGCCGTGAAGCGGTGGATCCAGCGAAGGAGCGCGTCGCCACGGCGGCGCGCTCCTTCGCGTCCGGGGACCGGTTCGCCCGCCTGATTTCGCGGGACAAGGCGTGCAGAGCCACGGAGCGGCCTTCCACCAGGTTGAATGCAATGTGCGGGCGGGGCCGTCATCGCCTCAGGGGCGGGAGACTAGACTCGTGCCAGGCGAGGGCACGAGGGGGTGTCTCGCGACTGCCGCTGCACATTCCATACAAAAAGGGACTTTTCCTTGAGTAAGCCCGTCGTCCTTGTCGCAGAAGAACTTTCGCCCGCCGGCATCGCCGTACTCGAATCCGACTTCGAGGTCCGGCACACCAACGGAGCCGATCGCGCCCAGTTGCTCCCCGCCGTGGCCGATGTCGACGCGCTCATCGTACGGAGCGCCACCAAGGTGACGGCGGAGGTGTTCGAGCACGCGCGCAAGCTCCGCGTCGTGGCCCGCGCCGGTGTCGGCCTCGACAATGTCGACGTGGAGGCGGCCACCAAGGCCGGGGTCATGGTGGTCAACGCGCCGACCTCCAACATCGTGACCGCCGCCGAGCACGCCATCGCCCTGTTGCTGGCCACGGCCCGCAACGTCCCGCAGGGCCATGCCGCGCTGAAGAAGGGCGAGTGGAAGCGCTCGAAGTACACCGGCGTCGAGCTGCAGGGCAAGACGGTCGGCGTGCTGGGCCTGGGCCGTATCGGTGTGCTCGTCGCGCAGCGGCTCGCGGCCTTCGACATGAACGTCATCGCCTTCGACCCGTACGTCCAGGCCGCCCGCGCCGCCCAGTTCGGGGTCAAGCTGGTCTCCCTCGATGAGGTGCTCCGCGAGAGCGACTTCATCACCGTGCACCTGCCCAAGACGCCGGAGACCCTCGGGCTGATCGGGGACAAGGAGCTGCACGAGGTCAAGCCGAGTGTGCGCATCATCAACGCCGCCCGCGGCGGCATCGTCGACGAGGACGCCCTCGCGCTGGCCCTCAAGGACGGCCGGGTGGCCGGGGCGGGCATCGACGTCTTCACGAGCGAGCCGTGCACCGACAGCCCTCTGTTCCAGTTCGACAACACGGTGGTGACCCCGCACCTGGGCGCCAGCACGCACGAGGCGCAGGAGAAGGCCGGCACACAGGTCGCGCGGTCGGTCAAGCTCGCGCTGTCCGGCGAGTTCGTGCCGGACGCGGTGAACGTGCAGGGTGGCGCGGTCGCTGAGGACGTCAAGCCGGGGTTGCCGCTGGCCGAGAAGCTGGGCCGGATCTTCACCGCTCTCGCGGGTGGCGTGCCTGTACGCCTCGACGTGGTCGTGCGAGGTGAGATCGCGGCGCTGGACGTCAAGGTGCTCGAGCTCGCCGCGCTCAAGGGCATGTTCGCCGACGTCATCGAGGAGTCGGTGACCTTCGTCAACGCTCCGCTGCTGGCCCGCGACCGGGGAGTCGAGGTGACCCTGACCACGAGCGAGGACAGCCCCGACTGGCGCAACGTGGTGACCGTCCGCGGCACCATGGCCGACGGAGCCGTCGTCTCGGTGTCCGGCACGCTGACCGGGCCCAAGCAGATCGAGCGCATCGTGGAGATCAACGGCTACAACATGGAGCTGCTGCCGGCGGCCCACATGGCCTTCTTCGCCTACACAGACCGTCCCGGCATCGTCGGCGTCGTCGGCAAGCTGCTCGGCGACCTCGGCATCAACATCGCCAGCATGCAGGTGGGCCGGGACGAGAAGGGCGGAAAGGCCCTGATCGCCCTTACCGTGGACTCCGGGATCACTCCGGACCTGCTGGACGGCATCACCAAGGAGATCGGCGCCGACATGGGCCGCCGCGTCGACCTCGACCGCGACTGACGAGCATCGCGGCCCTGACCGTGGGCGGGTGGCCTGTCCGCGCGCGGTCAGGACCGTGGGCATTTGCCCCTGTCTCGAGTATTGAGAACCTCGGCCGCATCCCGAGACGGGCGGCTGGACCCACGGGTAACATGGCTGCTGACCATGCGGCGCCACGTATTCCTCCCTGGCCGCCGGGCGGGGTCTGAAGGACGGACAGGCCGGCGGCCCGCCGCGGAGTGAGGTGCCGGCCGTAAGCCCCGCTCCTCTGCCCGCACCGCGATACCGGAGTACAGCTCATGAACAAGATGTACGCCTGCACGCCCGCGGACGACGCCCAGGACGAGGCCACCCGGGCGCTCCAGATCGCCCTCGACCGGCGCGACAACGGCGGCGCGGCCGGCAAGTAGCCACACCCCCGGCGAACAAAGCTCACCGGGCGCCGCCGGGCCGGCGCCTGCGGGCGAGCGAGTCGATGGCCACCGCCAGCGCGTGGACTCCCGCGGTGACCATCTCCTGGATGTGGTGCGGGCTCAGCTGGAGGCCATGACCCCGCTCACGCCGCCGCCCATCAGGCCGTCGGCGCTGAAGGCCGAGGCCACAGTGCTCGGAGCGCTCGCCATCGGACTGTCCTCGGCCCGGGAGATCGTATTCAACCGCGCTGTGGCCGATGCCGTCGTCGGCTGAGGCGGCGTGGGTCCAAGGCGCGTCACCTACGATGCGCTCATGCGGATCGGGTCAGGCGCATCGGCGGAAGACCGGCCAGCGGGCCGCGCCGGTCAGGAGGCCGTCACGCGGGTGCTGCGTGAGGTCGCCGGGCTCGGGCCCTACTTCGCCGTGTCCACGGACCCGGCGGAAGAGGACGACCCTGGCTGGCGGCCGCTTGCCGGCCTCGATCCCGGCTCACTACGCGACCTGATCTCGGGCTATGCCGGCAGGCTCGGCACCGGCGAGGACCGCGTGGCCGCGTCCATTCTCTTCCAGGGGCTGGCGGCGCGTCTGTGGTCGCCCGTGGTGGCCGCGGCCGCGTGCGGGATCGTGCCCGACCTCTCGGCCCTGCGCTGGCGATGGGCCGCCGGCTCACCGATCGCCCTGTGGCTCCCCGATCCGGGCGGCTGGGCCGCCGGAGACCGATCCGCCGAGCTCGCCCACCGTACGGTCGTCGACGGCCATCTGCGTCCGTTGGTACGTGCAGTAGGAGGGGTCGGCCGGGTGGCGGAGGGGCTGCTGTGGGGCAACGCCGGCTCGGCGCTGGCCGGCGTGCTGCAGGTGCGCACACCCCCCGGGCTGAGGGATCCCATGAGTGAGGTCGTGCGCGGCGTGCTGAAGCGCGCTCCGCTCGCCGGCACGGGGTCACTCGGGCCTCAGGGGTCCTTCGCCAGGCACAGCTGCTGCCTGTACTACCGTGTCCCGCCTGGCGGGGGGCTGTGCGGCGACTGCGTCCTACGGGACCGCCGCCGGTCGTGAATCTGCTCGCAGGGTGAGACCCGTGTTCAGGTCCTGAGACGCTTGCCGTAAGGTACGGCCATGGCATCCCGCACTCTCCGTCTCGCCGTCGTCCCTGGGGACGGCATCGGTCCAGAGGTCGTCGCCGAGGGCCTCAAGGTCCTTGACACCGTCGCCCCGGCGCATGATCTGACGATCGAGCGGGAGACGTACGACCTTGGTGCGGCCCGGTGGCACGCCCGCGGTGAGACCCTCCCGGACTCCGTCCTCGAGGAGATCAGGGGCCACGACGTCATCCTGCTCGGGGCGGTGGGCGACCCCACCGTGCCGAGCGGAGTTCTCGAGCGCGGGCTGCTGCTCCGGCTCCGGTTCGAGCTCGACCACTACGTCAACCTTCGGCCGGTCAAGTTGTTCCCCGGGGTGCAGACCCCGCTCGCCGGCAGGGGACCGGGCGACATCGACATGCTCGTGGTCCGTGAGGGCACCGAGGGCCCCTACACCGGCGTCGGTGGCGTCATGCGCCGCGGCACTCCGCACGAAGTGGCCACCCAGGAGAGCGTCAACACCGCCTACGGCGTCGAGCGGGTCGTGCGCTATGCCTTCGAGCGGGCCGCCGCGCGGCCCCGCAAGAAGCTGACGCTGGTGCACAAGGACAACGTGCTGACGTTCGCAGGCGATCTCTACCAGCGCACGGTCAAGGCGCTGGCCCGCGAGTTCCCGGAGGTGGCGGTCGACTACCTGCATGTCGACGCGGCCTCGATGTTCTTCGTGACCCAGCCGGGGCGGTTCGACGTCGTCGTGACCGACAACCTGTTCGGCGACATCCTGACCGACCTCGGCGCGGCGATCGCGGGCGGCATCGGGCTGGCGGCCAGCGGCAACGTCAACCCGGCCGGGACCGCGCCGAGCATGTTCGAGCCCGTGCACGGCAGCGCCCCGGACATCGCTGGTCAGGGTAAGGCCGACCCGACCGCTACGATCCTGTCCGTGGCCATGCTGCTCGACCACATCGGTCTGCCCGAGGCCGCGGCGCAGGTGGAGCGGGCCGTGTCCGCGGACCTGGCCGAGCGCGAGGGCGGGCCCGCGCGGGCGACCTCCGAGATCGGCGACGCGATAGCCAAGCGAGTAACCGGCTGAGGCGCGCCACTCTGAGCTGATCAGGGTTTCTCCGGGCGCGCCTACGGCGCGCCCGTTCTGGCGTGCGCCGTGGTCCAGGAGACCCACTCAGGACAAAGGACCACAATGGGAATGCCGGACGGGGCGTTGGGGCCTGCCGGCCTTCCGGGAGAGGACCCGAACATGAGCGACACCCTCGAATTCGATATCAAGCTCTCAGATCACCGCGTCCCGGACGCGGATCGCGAGCGTCTGCTGGCCGCCCCCGGGTTCGGCCAGGTGTTCACCGACCACATGATCACGATCCGCTGGGACAGCGACCAGGGCTGGCATGACGCCGGCCTCGAGCCGTACGGGCCGCTTTCGCTCGACCCGGCGACCGCGGTGTTCCACTACGCCCAGGAGCTTTTCGAGGGGCTGAAGGCCTACCGGCACGCCGACGGATCGATCGTGACGTTCCGGCCCGACGCGAACGCCACCCGGTTCAACAAGTCCTGCGAGCGGATGGCGATGCCGCCGGTGCCCGAGGAGCTGTTCCTCCGGTCACTGGAGCTCCTCATCTCCACCGACCGGGACTGGGTTCCCACCGCCGAGGGGCACAGCCTCTACCTGCGCCCCTTCATGATCGCAACGCAGCGGGGGCTCGGGGTCAACAGCCCCTCGTCGTCCTACCTGTTCATCGTGATCGCCTCGCCGTCGGCCGCGTACTTCAGCGGAGGGGTCAAGCCCGTCTCGGTGTGGCTCTCTCAGGACTACACCCGCGCCGCGCCCGGTGGCACCGGGTTCGCCAAGTGCGGTGGCAACTACGCGGCGGCCTTCGTCGCCCAGGCCGAGGCCGTGGCCAAGGGGTGCGACCAGGTCGTCTGGCTCGACGCGATGGAGCACCGCTGGGTCGAGGAGATGGGTGGCATGAACCTCTTCTTCGCCTACGGCAGCGGTGCGGAGGCGCGGCTGCTGACCCCGAGCCTGACCGGGACACTGCTTCCGGGGATCACGCGGGACTCGCTCCTCAAGCTGGCCAACGACCTGGGCATCCCGGCCGAAGAGGGCCGCATCAGCACCGACCAGTGGCGCGAGGGCAACGCCTCCGGTGAGCTCACCGAGGTCTTCGCCTGCGGCACCGCGGCGGTGATCACGCCCGTCGGCCGGGTCAAGGGCCGCGACGCCGAATGGCAGGTCGGGTCCGGCGAGGCCGGTCCCGTGACCATGCGGCTGCGCGAGGAGCTCATCGGCATCCAGTACGGCACCCGGCCCGACCCCTACGGCTGGGTCCAGGCGATGTGCTGACGCCGCCCGCGAACACTGCACGATCACGGCCGGCATCCCCTGTTCGTGCAGTTGTTCGCGCTCCGCGCGTCTCGGATCGTGGACCGATATGACGAGCAGGTAACGGCTGTGGCACACTGACATCGCTATGCGTCACCGCCAGGCTCCGAGCGAGCTCATTATCGGCTGGCGCGCCGGCACCTAGGCCAGCCGCCGGCGCGCAGACCTCTCACGTCCGTGAGGGGTCTTTTGCTTTTGGACCCAGAACGCTTCCCGGCAACGCGCCGTCCCGGCGGGCTGGCGCCGGTCGCTCACGAAGGCACAAAGGAGAGCTCGATGCTCGACGACGGCTTCCACGTCTACGACACCACGCTGCGTGACGGAGCGCAGCAGGAGGGGCTGAACCTCTCCGTGACCGACAAGCTCGTCATCGCGCGGCACCTCGACGACCTGGGCGTGGGCTTCATCGAGGGCGGGTGGCCGGGCTCCAATCCGAAGGACACCGAGTTCTTCCGGCGCGCCGCGGCGGAGCTGGACCTCAAGCACGCGCAGCTGACCGCCTTCGGCGCGACCCGCCGGGCGGGTGTGAAGGCCGCGGACGACCCTCTCGTGGCCGCCCTGCGCGACTCCGGTGCGCGTGTCGTGACCCTCGTCGCCAAGAGTCATGACAGGCACGTGGAGCTGGCCCTCCGTACGACGCTGGAGGAGAACCTCGCGATGATCCGTGACACGGTCTCCCACCTGCACCGGGAGGGCCAGCGGGTCTTCCTCGACGCCGAGCACTTCTTCGACGGCTACCAGGCCGACCGGGCCTACGCCCTGGAGGTCGTACGAACGGCGGCGGAGGCCGGTGCCGACGTGATCGCCCTGTGCGACACCAACGGCGGCATGCTGCCCGACGAGCTCGCCGAGGTGGTCGCGACCGTCGCCGGGCTGGGCGCACGCGTCGGTATCCACTGCCACGACGACAGCGGCTGCGCGGTCGCCAACACCCTCGCCGCGGTACAGGCCGGCGCCTCGCACGTGCAGGGATGCGCCAACGGATACGGGGAGCGCAGCGGGAACGCCAACCTCTTCACGGTCGTCGGCAATCTCCAGCTGAAGCGGGGCATGCGGATAGTCACCGACGACCAGCTGGCCGAAATGACCCGGATCGCCCATGCCGTCTCCGAGGTCACGAACGTGACGCCCAGTTCCCAGCAGCCGTACGTGGGGCTGTCGGCGTTCGCGCACAAGGCAGGGCTGCACGCGTCCGCGGTCAAGGTGGACCCCGACCTCTATCAGCACATCGATCCGGCCGCGGTCGGCAATGACATGCGGATGCTGGTCTCCAGCATGGCCGGGCGGGCGTCGGTCGAGCTCAAGGGGAAAGAGCTCGGGTACGACCTTTCCGGCGAGACCTCCAAGCGGGTCGTGGACCGGGTGAAGGAGCTGGAGTCGCAGGGCTACACCTTCGAGGCCGCCGACGCCTCCTTCGAGCTGCTGCTGCGCGAGGAGCTGACCGGCGCGCGGCAACGGCACTTCGAGGTCGAGTCCTGGCGGGCCATCGTCGAGCGGCGGCCGGACGGCTCCATGGTCAGCGAGGCCACGGTCAAGCTGCACGCCAAGGGTGAACGGATCATCGCCACAGGCGAGGGCAACGGCCCGGTGAACGCCCTCGACACGGCGCTGCGGGTCGCGCTGGAGCGGCTCTATCCGGAGCTCGCACGGCTCGAGCTGGTCGACTACAAGGTCAGGATCCTGGAGGGCTCGCATGGCACCGGAGCCCGTACCAGGGTGCTGATCGAGTCGAGCGACGGCACGGGTGAATGGGGCACTGTGGGGGTGGAGGACAACGTCATCGCGGCCTCGTGGCAGGCGCTTGAGGAGGCGGTGACGTTCTGCCTTCTGCACGCCGGCTACGACGCGGGCTAGGCGCGAGCCGGCGTCGAGCGGACGCCGGCCCGCGCCGCGTCCCGGGGGCAGGTCCCGGCCGTCATGGCCGCTCCTACTTGGCGGCGGGTGTGGCGCTCTCGATGACCTCGAAGGACCACAGCTCCGCGCCGCTGGCGGCCGGGCCGCCCTGACCGCCGTGGCCGTGACCGTGGCCGGCGGCCGCGGCGTCGTTGCGGGCCTGTGCGTGCCCGCGCTGGAACGACTGGCTCTCGGTCCAGCGCTGGAAGTCCTCCTCGCTACGCCAGCGCGTGTAAACGAGGTACCTGTCCGTGCCGTCCACCGGGCGCAGCAGCTCAAAGGCCTCGAAGCCGTCCGCCGATTCCACCAGACCGGCTCGGCCGGCGAACCGGCGCTCGAGCTCGCCGCGAGCCTCTTCGCTCACGGTGAGCACGTTGATCTTCACGACAGACACGTGATCCCCCTCTATGACGATGACCTGAAGCCTATTCCCCGGCCCACCGGTGATCACGAATGGGACCCTGGCAGGTACATCGCGGTCACCGCGCACCAATTCGTGATGAAAGGGCAAGTCGCGATGAGCGGCGAATGGCATTCTGTTCGGGTACGCCCTTACGGTAGGCCAACTGCCGGCACCGAGTCGCCGGCGCCACCGTCGTGGCCGTGGCCGTCAACATGAGCGTCAGTGCCGCCGTTTCCCGAACAATGGTCCGGAGTGATCCCATGCCCGTCCGACGTCGTACTCCCGCGCCCTCGGCGCTGCCCGCGGTCGCGGGCGAGCCCCCCGCGCGCGTCGCGTACGGACTCGGGGCACAGTGCGAGCGCGACGGCGACCTCGCCGGCGCCACCCGCTGGTTGCGGCACGCCGCTGAGGGCGGCTCGGCCGAGGCGGCGCTGCGGCTGGGGGACCTGCTGGGGAGGCTGGCGGAGGAGCGAGGCCAGGGCCGGCGAAACGCGTCGGAACCACTGCTCGCCGAGGCCACGCGCTGGCTCTCCACGGCCAAGTCCTCCACAGCGCCGGACGCCGTCGAGCTCGTCACCGACATGCTGAACCGGCACCAGCGGCTCGCGGCGCGCCGTGGACTGGAACCCGTTCTCACCGGCTGAACATCCACGCCGGCGCGGCGAACCCCACATACCCCGCTCGACTGGACAGGGCAGCGAATCCGCAACCAAGACAACAGCCAGGATTCTGACTAGAATACTGACCATGGATACGTTGCCGTTGGCCGATGTGAAGGCCCGTTTCTCGGAATTGATCTCTCGCGTGGAGAAGGAGCAGGACCAGATCACGGTGACGCGCAACGGCCGGCCGGCCGCGGTCGTGGTATCGATCGACGAGTGGGAGAGCCTGCAGGAAACACTCGATGTCCTGTCCGACCCGGAGGCGGTGGTGGCCATCGCCGAGTCCCGTGAGGCGACCGCCCGCGGGGAGGTCTACACGACCGAGGACATCCTCGCCGATCTGGCCGACCGCCAGGCTCGCAGCGCGTGACCGCCGACCCCGAGCCGTACGAGGTGCAGTGGTCGCCGGCAGCACGCCGGGCCCTGTCTGAGCAGCTCCCCGAGGCGATTGCCGCCGCCGTGGTGGAACTCGTCCTCGGCGCGTTGCGAATCGAACCGCGCCGGGTCGGAAAACCCCTGCACGAGCCGTTCGACGGCCACTGGTCGGCCCGCCGATCCACCTACCGCGTGATCTACACCATCAACGAAGACAAGCGCCTGATCACCATCGACGTGATCCGCCCACGAGGCACCACCTACCGCCCCCGATAGGCCCCCGAGCAGGCCGTCGGCCATTGAGCCCGCACCCGCCACCGTCCGGCCGACCCGTTCACGCCCGCCGAATACGCCCGCGCCGTCGTCAACGGCGCGACGATGCTCTGCCGGCTGCGCCGGATCCCGCGCCGGCGATAGCGGCGCGAAAATCCGGATGAATCACCCGTGCGGATTACCTTCGGAAATGCCCAAGATCACACTGACCTCGCGGATCGGACCGGCCGGCGAGTGTTCGGCCGGTGTTAGGCAAGGGTTCACAGGGGTGTCGTCGGCGGGAGCCTTGAAGATCGTGCTTGAGGCCACACCGCGGGGCGGTGGCCGCACGCTCTGCGCCCCGCGCCGCGCGGCTAGGCTCGGGGCATGCGCATAGCAAGATTCTCAACGGATGACGGGATGTCCTTCGGGGTGATCGAGGAGGATTCCGTCGCCGCCATCGCGGCTCACCCGTTCGGTGAGCTGCACTTCACCGGGGAGCGCTTCGCGCTCGCCGACGTACGGCTGCTCGCGCCGATCCTGCCGAGCAAGGTCATCGGGATCGGCAAGAACTATGCCGACCACGCCCGGGAGATGGGCGGGGAGCCCCCCGCGGAGCCGGTGGTCTTCATCAAGCCGTCCACCGCGGTGATCGGCCCGGGTGAGGCCATCGCCTATCCGGAGAAGCTCACCGAGCGCGTCGACCACGAGGGGGAGCTCGCCGTCGTGATCGGCCGGATGTGCCGCGAGGTGCCGGCCGCCCGCGCCGCCGAGGTGATCCTGGGATACACGTGCGGCAACGACGTCACCGCCCGTGACCTCCAGAATCGCGACGGGCAGTGGAGCAGGGCCAAGGGCTTCGACACGTTCTGCCCGCTCGGGCCGTGGATCGAGACGTCGGCCGACCCGTCCGACCTCGCGATCACGACCATGGTCAACGGAGAGGTTCGTCAGGACTCGCGGACCTCCCTGCTGCTGCACGACATCCCGACCTTGATCGAGTACGTCAGCCAGGTCATGACGCTGCTGCCCGGCGACGTCATCCTGACCGGCACGCCCTCCGGTGTGGGGCCGCTGGAGGTCGGCGACGAGGTCTCGGTGACGGTGGAGTCCATCGGCACTCTGACGAACCGGGTAGTGGCCCGGGATTAGACACCCCGAGGATCTGATTTGGGTCCAGACTCCCGGGTCCGGTAAGCTCTCCCAGGCGCAGGCGGCCCGCTGAGGGCGATACGCCGGTGGGGTATGGTGTAATCGGCAGCACGACTGATTCTGGTTCAGTTAGTCTAGGTTCGAGTCCTGGTACCCCAGCAAGCGTTTGACCAAGGCGGGAGTCTCATCGAGACCCCCGCCTTCGTCCTCTCTGGGGCCCGTTCGGCGCGCTGAGCCACCCCCGAGGCGGCGGCCGAGCTGAAGAAGCGGCCTGGCGGATTATGCAGGTCGAGCGCCGTTTGGCGACGTCGTGATCAGCCGCTACAGTTGACCCGCTGGCAGCCGGGAGCGGATTCTGGTTCAGTTAGTCTAGGCTCGACTCCCGTGCGCCGGCTGGTCATCCGATCTCGGTCGGTCTGACCCACTCCCGAGTAAGAGCCGGTTCGCATGATCCGGTTCAAGCAAGGGGCAGATGTCCGGTAAGCTGGGCGTCGCCCGAGTGAGGGATCACAAGGGAAAAGCAAGTTGATGGCCCCGTCGTCTAGAGGCCTAGGACGCCGCCCTCTCAAGGCGGTAACGCCGGTTCGAATCCGGTCGGGGCTACAGAGCACGTCGAAGGCCTGATCATCGTCATCGATGATCAGGCCTTCACTCGTTTGGAGCGACGATCCGATCGGCCGGCCCGGGCGTGACTCCGGCCGGACGCCGGGCTCCCGATTCTCCGGAGGCGTGTCCTAGGCTGCGCTGGACGCGTGTCGGCTTCTAAGCCGTCTGCCGAGGTACGAGGAGACAACGCATGGCGCATGAGGTCCGTGGTGTGATCGCCCGCGAGAAGGGCGCGCCCGTATCGGTGGAGACGATCGTCGTACCGGATCCGGGGCCCGGTGAGGCCCTGGTCAAGGTGCAGGCGTGCGGGGTCTGCCACACCGACCTGCACTACCGCGAGGGCGGCATCAACGACGAGTTCCCGTTCCTGCTCGGGCACGAGGCGGCCGGGGTCGTCGAGCAGGTCGGCGAAGGGGTCACCGAGGTGGCGCCCGGCGACTACGTGATCCTGAACTGGCGCGCCGTCTGCGGTCAGTGCCGGGCCTGCGCGAAGGGCCGCCCGTGGTACTGCTTCGCCACCCACAACGCCCGGCAGAAGATGACCCTCACCGACGGCACCGAGCTCGCCCCGGCCCTGGGCATCGGCGCGTTCGCGGAGAAGACCCTCGTGGCCGCGGGCCAGTGCACCAAGGTGGACCCGGCGGCCAGCCCCGCCGCGGCGGGGCTGCTGGGCTGCGGCATCATGGCCGGCCTGGGTGCGGCGATCAACACGGGCGGGGTCACCAGAGGCGACTCCGTTGCGGTCATCGGCTGCGGCGGCGTGGGCAACGCCGCCATCGCGGGCGCCCGGCTGGCCGGCGCCTCCAAGATCATTGCCGTGGACCTCGACGACCGCAAGCTCGAAGGGGCGACCCGGTTCGGGGCCACCGACACCGTCAACTCGGCGGAGGACGACCCGGTCGCGGCGATCCGCAAGCTCACCGGGGGCAACGGCGCCGACGTCGTGATCGAGGCGGTGGGCCGCCCGGAGACCTACGAGCAGGCCTTCTACGCCCGTGATCTGGCCGGCACCGTCGTCCTGGTGGGGGTGCCGACCCCCGACATGCGCATCGATCTCCCGCTGCTGGACGTCTTCGGCCGTGGCGGCGCGCTGAAGTCGTCCTGGTACGGAGACTGCCTGCCGTCCAGGGACTTCCCGATGCTGATCGACCTCTACCAGCAGGGGAGGCTCGACCTGGACGGCTTCGTCTCCGAGACGATCGCGCTGGACGAGGTAGAGGCCGCCTTCGACAAGATGCAGCGCGGCGAAGTGCTGCGGTCGGTGGTGCTGCTGTGATCGAAAACCTGGTGACCTCGGGGCAGTTCACGCTCGACGGCGGCACGTGGGACGTCGACAACAACGTCTGGCTCGTCGGCGACGACCGTGAGGTGCTGGTGATCGACGCGGGCCACGACGCCGATGCCATCCTCGGTGCGATCGGCGACCGGCGCGTGACCGCGATCGTGTGCACGCACGGCCACAACGATCACATCAACGCGGCGGCCGCGCTGGCCGACCGCACCGCAGCCCCGATCCTGCTGCATCCGGCCGACCGCGTCCTGTGGGACGCGGTCTATCCGGACCGCGCGCCGGACCGGGAGCTCGCGGACGGCGACGAGCTGTCCGTGGCCGGGACGGTCCTCAAGGTCATGCACACGCCCGGCCACGCTCCCGGTGCCGTCTGCCTGTACGCACCCGAGCTGGAGACCGTCTTCACCGGCGACACCCTGTTCCAGGGCGGGCCCGGCGCCACCGGTCGGTCCTACTCGGACTTCCCGACGATCATCGACTCGATCCGCGCCCGCTTGCTGTCCCTGCCGCCGGAGACGGCGGTGCGGACCGGGCACGGCGAGCCCACGGCGATCGGCGCGGAGGCGCCCCACCTGGAGGAATGGATCCAGCGCGGCCACTGAGGCGGGGACCGGTGCCGGACCAGTGGCCGGGGCGGCTTCGATGCTGTTGAATTGAACACCTGTTCGTCTCTGTGTTCGATGTTCGTCCCCGTCGACGTGTCCGAAGGCCTGAGGTGTCGAGTTCACTGGGCTCTGACGTACGGCCGCCCTCGCCGCGCATGATGCGCCGCTGGGACCTGGCCGAACCACGAGAGCTCATGGCCCTCGCCGAGGGGCCGGGGAACCGTGAGTGGCGGGTCGAGACCTCCGATGGGCCGTTCCTGCTCCGCCGGTTCCTCCGGCCGGCCCGGCGGGAACTGCTGTTCCAGCTCGAGGTCACGGCCGCGCTCGCCGGGACGGGACTGCCGGTGCCCGACCCCGTCCAGGCGCGGGACGGCCGGCGGCTGATCGAGGTCGGCCAACGCCGCTACGCGCTGTACCCGTGGATCGACGGCCGCCATCGCGACGGCCTGGACCTCGGGGTCGCCGAATGCCGTGAGCTCGGCGCGCTGCTGGGGCGGCTGCACGCCGAGCTGGACAGGCTCACGCCACCGGTCCAGCAGAGCCTGCTGGCTCCCGCGACGCGGGTCCATGACGCCGTCGCCCTCGCCGACCGGCTGCTGCCGGAGCTCCGGGACCGCGGGGACGCGGCCGCGCGGGCGGCGGAACGGCTCGGGGAGCGGCGGGAACTGCTCATCAGGCTGGCCGACCATCAGCCGCCCGCGGCCGAGACGGCGACGGCCGGTTACGTCCACGGCGCGTTCCAGGCCCGCAACCTCCTGTACGGCCAATTCACCGGCGGGGTCGTCGCGGTCCTGGACTGGGAGGGCCTGCATGTCGCCCCCTTCGCCGGTGAACTCGTCCGCGCCGCCACGCTCCTGTTCGCGTACGGGGATGAGCGCGGGTTCGATCTCGAGCGGGCCGAGGCCTTCGTGGGAGGGCACGCGTCCGCCTTCAGGCTCGACGCGGCTCAGCTCCAGTCGGCCGTGCACCGGCTGTGGTGGGAACGGCTCTGTGATCTCCGGATCCCGGAGCTGTCCGACCCGGACCGGGATGACCCCGAGCTACCTCGGCTCGCGCTCGTGGACTGGTGGACCGCCAACCTCGACCGCACTCTGGAGGCCTTCGCGGCTCCCTACACGCCCGTCGTCGGCTGACCCACGCCTGTTCCGGCCATGCGCCGGCCAGGAAAGACCACGCAGGCCTCAGACCACGGTGCCGTCCATGTCGACCTCGATCTGTGAGCCGCCTCACAGGTCCCCTGGCCGTGCGGTGATGGCTGTACCGACGGCCGGAACGGGAACAATCCCCTGGTAGGAGCCGTATCGGAGCACCGATCCGCTGCGGGACCAGAGCCGGTACGGGGGACAATGTGGTGATGAACGGCCGCGGCGATAGGCTTCACGGACCGAAGCCACTGCCCGTCGCGGGCAGAGAACCGGGAGAGTGACGTCCGCTTCAATGGACCCCTGTAATAGGTGCGCCGCCTCCGTTCCGGAGCCGGCGTCATGATGCTGGATGTCATCTTCCTCGTGGCCGCCCTGGCGTTGATCGTCGCCAATGGCGTCTTCGTCGCGGCGGAGTTCTCCCTCGTGACGGTGGAGCGCAGCCAGGTCCAGCGGCTCGCGGCCGACGGAGACCGCGGAGCCAAGGGGATCCTCGCCGCGGTGCGGCGGCTGTCCTTCCACCTCTCCGGAGCGCAGCTCGGCATCACGATCACTTCGCTGCTGCTGGGTGTGATCACCGAGCCGGCCATCGCTCACCTGCTCTCGCCGCTCATCCTGGCCGTACCAGGGAGCTCGGAGCGGACCGCGCAGGCCGTGGCCGTCGCCGCGGCGCTGATCATCGCCACCGTGGCCCAGATGGTGCTGGGCGAACTCGTGCCCAAGAACGCGGCGCTGGCCCGCCCGCTGGCCGTCGCCAGGTTCGCCACCCCGCCGCAGCGCGTCTTTTCGGTGATCTTCACTCCGCTGATCAAGGTGTTCAACTCCGGTGCGAACGCGATCGTACGGCGGCTGGGCGTCGAGCCCCAGGACGAGCTCGCCTCGGCACGGTCGCCGGACGAGCTGGGGCTGCTCGTACGGTTGTCCGCCGAAGCCGGGACCCTGCAGCCGATCACGGCGGCCATGCTGCACCGGGCTCTGCGGTTCGGTGACAAGCTGGCGGCGGAGGCCATGACGCCCCGCATGGACTGTGTCGCCGTAGACGCCACCGCGAGCGTCGCGGAGCTGCTGACGGTCGCCGACCGCACCGGTCACCTCCGTTTCCCGGTGCGCGGCGATGATCCGCCGGAGCGCCCCGGCGGCTGGGGCGGGGCGGCCGGCATGCACGGGGTGGCCGGTGTGGCTGACGCGTTCGCAGTCCCCGCCGACGAGCGCATGACCACGCGCGTCGCCGAGATCCTGCGGCCGCCGGTCCTCGTGCCGGACACGCTCGGCCTCGGCGTGGTGCTGGAACGGCTGCGCGGCTCCCGCACCGAGATGGCCATCGTGGTCGACGAGTACGGCGGTTTCGCCGGGATCGTGACGGCCGAGGACCTCGCCGAGGAGCTCGTGGGCGAGATGGCCGACGAGTACGACCTCCCGGACGAGGAGTCGGCGGAGCCCATCTCCAGAAAACTCGCCCCGGGGGAATCGGCCACCGTCCCGGGCGGACTGCGCGCCGACGAGGTCGAGGAGCGCACCGGCTTCGCCATGCCGGAGGGCCCGTACGAGACGCTCGCCGGGCTCACGCTCGCCCGGCTCGGTCACCTGCCCGGCCAGGGCGAGCAGACCGTCGTGGACGGGTGGACCCTCACGGTGGGGGCGATGGAGAGGCACCGGGTGGAGCAGGTCACGCTCACCGCTCCCGCCCTCGTGGAGGAGCAGAAGTGAGCGCCCTCGACGTGCTGGCGATCGTGGCGCTGCTCGTCCTCAACGGATTCTTCGTCGGCTCGGAGTTCGCGCTGATCTCCGCCCGGCGTACGCAGATCGAGCCGCTCACCGGCACGTCGCGCCGAGCCCGGGCGGTGGTCGCCGCGATGGACTCGGTGCCCACCATGCTGGCCGGCGCTCAGCTCGGCGTCACCGTGGCTTCCCTGCTGCTCGGCGCGATCGGTGAGCC
The DNA here is from genome assembly GCA_025964715.1 of Streptosporangiaceae bacterium. Taxonomy (GTDB): domain Bacteria; phylum Actinomycetota; class Actinomycetes; order Streptosporangiales; family Streptosporangiaceae; genus Actinomadura_C. The sequence goes on from JAOPYH010000015.1 coordinate 17,767, forward strand.
CACCATCGCCCATGCCCTGGAGCCCGTGTTCGAGCACGCGCACCTGCCGGTGGAGTTCGTCCACCCCGTCGCCTTCGGGATCGCCCTGGCCCTGGTGGTCTCGGGGCACATCGTGCTCGGTGAGATGGTGCCCAAGAACCTGGCCCTCGCGGGTCCCGAGCGGGCCGCGCTGTGGATCGTGCCGCCGCTGCTGGCGTTCTCCCGGCTCGCCCAGCCGCTGATCGCGGTGATCAAGGTGCTGTCCAACGGGGTCCTGCGCCTGATGGGCTTCCCGGCGGCCAGCCAGGTCAGGACGGTCTATACCCGGGACGAACTCCCGGCGCTCATCGGTGAGTCCCATGAGCACCGGCTGCTGAACGCGGCCGAGCACGATCGGATGATCGCGACTCTGGCTCTGCACGCCCGTGCGGTCAGGGCGGTGATGGTGCCGGTGGAGCAGGTCGTCACGGTGTCGCCGAGCACCACACCGGCACAGCTGCAGGACTTCGCCGGACGCTATGGGCACTCGCGCTTTCCCGTACGCGGTGACGCGCCGGGTGAACTGAGCGGCTATCTGCACATCCTCGACGCCCTCAACGGCGCCCCCCCGGGCCGGCCACTGCCGGTACGGGTCCTGCCCGGAGTGCCGGAGACCGCGACGCTGGCCGACGTGCTGGCCCTCATGCGTAAGAGCCGCGCGCAGGTCGTCGCCGTCACCGGGACCAGGGGGATCGCGCTGGGGGTGGCGACCCTCGACGACGTGCTGGCCGGGTTCCTACAGCCCTCCCAGTGAGCGGGTCCCGGCCGTTCACCGGCACGCCGGCGATCCGCGGCGTGCTGACCGCCGGCGTGCTGTAGTCGCAATCTGGTAAATGCGCGCCGGGGCCGTTGCTCTTCGGCTAGCTTCTGTCGCGCGGTACGTCTCTCACAGTTCTGCGGGCGGCAGCCTCCAGCCGCGTGCCCGATCAGTTCGTACCTTCACGGCCGCGACGTGACGGCGTCCGGGCGACCGCCCGGCACGAGTGGAGAGACGCACATGGATTCTTCCTATCCGGTCTCCTTCAGTGGTGACGCAACAGTGACCGATGACGCCGCGGCCCGGCGGATGGGCCGGCTGTTCGACCTCGGCCGACCCCAGGACTTCGTCGGCATCTACCTCGTGCTCCGGGACGGCGGCTACACCAGGGACCGCCTGGTCGAGCTGCTGCGCGCCCGCGACCCCGGCTATGATCCGGTCTTCTTCGCCGGGGCGCTCGCGGAGCTGCCGCACATCCCCGATGACCAGTTCACGCCGTACGGACTCGACGACATCCAGATCGCCATGATGCGGGCCCGCTTCGCCGACTGGTATCGCGCTCTGGTCCGGGCCGGCCTCCGGTCGTGATCCGCCACGCCCGATCCGGGACGTACGGGCGATGACCGCGGTCAGCCGGTGGTGCGGCGCATCGCCTCGGAGATCTTCTCTGCGGCCGTCATCAGGGGGGACGCGTGCTGACGCCCGGGGGAGCGGGTCAGCCGCTCGATCGGCCCGGAGACCGAGACGGCCGCGATGACGCGGGCACCGGCGCCGCGAATCGGGGCGGACACCGAGGCGACCCCGGACTCCCGCTCGCCCACGCTCTGTGCCCATCCGCGCCGCCGGACGGCCGACAGGGTCGTGGCCTCGAACTTCGCACCGCGCAGGCCCCGGTGCAGCCGGTCGGGCTCCTCCCAGGCCAGCAGGATCTGTGCCGCCGACCCGGCGCTCATGGGCAGTGCGCTTCCGACCGGCACGGTGTCGCGCAGTCCGCTGCTGCGCTCGGCCGCTGCGACGCACACGCGGACGTCGCCCTGCCGCCGGTACAGTTGCGCGCTCTCGCCGGTGAGATCGCGTAGCTGCGTGAGGATGGGCTGTGCGATCGCGAGCAGCCGGTCCTCACCGGCGGCGACGGCCAGCTCGGCCAGCCGCGGGCCGAGGACGAAGCGCCCCAGGGGGTCCCGATGAACGAGGCGATGGTGCTCCAGGGCGACGGCGAGCCGGTGGGCGGTCGGCCGCGCCAGTCCCGTCGTATGCACGAGCTGTGCGAGCGAGGCCGGCCCGGCTTCCAGCGTGTTCAGCACTAGAACCGCTTTGTCGAGTACGCCGACTCCGCTAGAGTTGTCCATAAGTCGATATTGCCGTCTCGCAATCTGAGATGCAAGTCGGTCCCAGAACGGCGCACTGGCGCGCTGACGATCGGATGAGGTGGAGCGATGGGCCGCACGCTGGCGGACAAGGTTTACGACGCGCATGTCCTGCGGCATGCCGACGGTGAGCCGGATCTGCTCTACATCGACCTGCACCTGGTGCATGAGGTGACGAGCCCCCAGGCCTTCGACGGGCTCCGCATGGCGGGGCGGCCCGTCCGGCGTCCCGACCTCACCATCGCGACCGAGGACCACAACGTCCCCACCACTGACATCCTGGCGCCGATCGCCGACCCGGTCTCACGGACGCAGATAGAAACGCTTCGCAAGAACTGCGCCGAGTTCGGCATCCGGCTGCACCCCATGGGCGACGCCGGGCAGGGCATCGTGCACGTCATCGGCCCCCAGCTCGGGCTGACCCAGCCGGGCATGACGGTGGTGTGCGGGGACTCCCACACCTCCACGCACGGGGCGTTCGGCGCGCTGGCCTTCGGAATCGGCACCAGTGAGGTCGAGCACGTGCTCGCGACGCAGACGCTGCCGCAGCGCAAGCCTAAGACGATGGCGATCACGGTGAAGAACGCCCTCCCGGACGGCGTGACGGCCAAGGACCTGATCCTGGCGATCATCGCGAAGATCGGCACGGGTGGCGGCCAGGGCTACATCGTCGAATACCGGGGCGAGGCCATCCGGGCGCTGTCGATGGAAGGCCGGATGACGGTCTGCAACATGTCCATCGAGGCGGGCGCCCGGGCCGGCATGATCGCCCCGGACGAGACCACCTTCGCCTATCTCGAAGGCCGTCCGCACGCACCATCCGGACCCGACTGGGAGTCGGCCAAGGAGCACTGGCGGTCACTGCGAACCGACGACGACGCGATCTTCGACAAGGAGATCCTCATCGATGCGTCAGAGCTGAGTCCGTTCGTCACCTGGGGCACCAACCCCGGCCAGGGGGTCCCGCTCGGCGCCGCGGTGCCGAGCCCGGACGACTTCGAGGACCCGGTGCAGCGGTCGGCCGCCGAGCGAGCGCTGGAGTACATGGGGCTCACCGCGGGGACCCCGATGCGTGAGGTGTCCGTGGACACGGTCTTCGTCGGGTCGTGCACCAACGGCCGGATCGAGGACCTGCGCGCCGCCGCTGAGGTGATCAAGGGCCGCAAGGTGGCCGATGGTGTCCGTATGCTCGTCGTGCCGGGCTCGATGAAGGTCAAGGAGCAGGCCCAGCAGGAGGGCCTGAACGACGTCTTCCGTGCCGCCGGCGCCGAGTGGCGTGAGGCCGGCTGCTCGATGTGCCTCGGCATGAACCCCGACCAGCTCAAGCCGGGCGAGCGCAGCGCCTCCACGTCCAACCGCAACTTCGAGGGGCGGCAGGGCAAGGGCGGCCGGACCCACCTGGTGTCGCCCGCCGTCGCCGCCGCTACCGCCGTCACCGGCCGCCTCTCGGCCCCCGCCGACCTGTAAGGGACAAGAGCATGGAATCCTTCACCCTTCACACCGGGCGCGCGGTGCCGCTGCGCCGCAGCAACGTCGACACCGACCAGATCATCCCCGCCGTGTGGCTCAAGCAGGTCAGCCGCACCGGATTCGACAAGGGCCTGTTCTCGGCCTGGCGCGAGGACCCCACCTTCGTGCTGAACGACCCCGCCTATGAGGGCGCCAGCATCCTCGTCGCGGGTCCGGACTTCGGCACCGGATCCTCCCGGGAGCACGCCGTCTGGGCCCTCCAGCAGTACGGTTTCCGTGCCGTCATCGCCGCTCGCTTCGGGGACATCTTCCGCAACAACGCCACCAAGATGGGACTCCTGCCGATCCAGCTCCCCGAGGAGGTCGTCGAGCGCCTACAGTCCAAGATCGAGGCCAGGCCCGCCAAGGAGTTCACCATCGACCTGGACCGGCGGGAGGTCCGCTGCGACGAGAGCGGCGCGCAGTCGTTCGAGATCGACGACTACACCCGCTGGCGGTTCATGGAGGGGCTGGACGACATCGCCCTCACCCTCCGTCACGCCGAAGACATCGACTCCTATGAGGAGGGCCGTTCACCCTGGCTTCCCGTGACCCTCTGAACGACAAGGCGACCGCCCCCGGCCGCGGCCTGGGCGAGCCCGGCTGGAGCGGTCCCGAGTGGGACGACCCGGCGCTTACCACGCTCGCCCGGCAGTTGCGGGACGCTCACCGCCGGGTCGCCCCGCTGACGGCCGAGAGCAGGCGCAGGCTCATCCGTCAGTTGCTGGCAATCACCGATCTGGCCAAGCGGGACGCGGAACTCGCCGGCCGTCGGCTTTCGGCCTTCCTGGCCGATGTGGAAGCATCCGGCGAGCCCTCGGATGACCTGCGAGAGCAACGGGAAGGTAAAAGGGGGCCGTAGTGATGCTTGTCACCGGCGCTGTCCGGGTTGGCGAGTTTTGCGGGTATCCGTCCAGGCCGTAGAGTCGGCGGAAGCAGGCCCAGAGCAAGGAAATCGCCTACGACACGGCAACTATTGCTTGCAGGTGATTGTGCGGCCGCCGCACGTCCCCTAGTTTCGTCGGGGCAACGGGGAACTGGAGGAGTATCCCAATGAACAAGCGTGAGCTGGTCGACGCCATCTCTGAGCGGCTGGGGAGCAAGAAGGCCGCCGCCGATGCTGTCGACGCCATTCTGGACACCATCCAGACTGCCGTCGCCAAGGGAGAGAAAGTCGCCATCACCGGGTTCGGTTCGTTCGAGAAGGCCGATCGGCCCGCTCGGACCGCACGGAACCCGGCAACGGGTAAGGCCATCGAGGTGCCGGCGACGTCGGTGCCGAAGTTCAAGGCCGGTGCCGACTTCAAGAACCTGGTCGCCGGCAAGGACTGACTAGTCAGACGCCACGACGCCCGGTCGCCGCGCATCCGCGCGGCCGCCGGGCGTCGCGGCGTTCAGGCCGGGAGCGCGAACGTCGAGAGTGTGATCACGCCGATCCGGTCGCCGTCCGGACCCTGGTCCAGGGCGAGGTTGACCCGCTGACCGAACCGCAGCAGCCGGAGGCCACCAGCGTCGAAGGCCGCCGCGTCGAAGTCGAGTTGTGTGCCGTCGTCGAGTAGCACGCTTCCCGAGCGGGTCGCGGCGTCGTAGGTCCGAACGGTCGCCTGCATGCCCGCAGCCTATCCGCACACTGCGGATCGGCCTGATGACGATGGGGCCAGGGCCGGCAGGAGCGCGGCGACGGCGGTCGTGCGCGGGCCCGCGCCGAGCGCGAGCGCGATGAGCAGGTCCGCCAAGGTGTCCACGTCCCGCCGGATGCTCGGGATGTCCTCCAGCATCAGCTCGCGGGCTCCCTGCGCCCGATGCCGGGCTCGCGACTCCGGACCGAACGCCGGTGCGAAGGCCGCTCCGGGCCGCGCCGCGTAAAGCGTCGTGCCCACGTCGGCGGCGTCGGGGAGGAAGGCCGTGCCGCCGTGCCGGCCGGCTTCGTCGAGGACCCGGGAGAGTTCGGCCGGCCGCAGTGCCGGCAGGTCGGCGGACAGCGCCGCCACCCCCATGTCCGGGTCGGCTTCGCGAGCCAGCCGGGCCCCATGGGACAAGGCCGGATTAAGACCGGAGTCGGGTTCGTCCGATACCACCCGCGCGCCGAGTCCGGCGAGTTCACGGCCGGCGAGAGGATCATCGGTGACCACGATCACCGCCCTGACGCGATCGCTGCGGAGCGCGGCCGCTACGGTGTCGGCGGCCACCGAAAGCGCCAGTGCCTCCCGGTGCGGCCCCGCGGCCTCGGACATACGTGACTTCGCCAAGGCCAGGACCTTGACAGGGACGATGAGCGACCACAGGAGGTCGGGAGTACTGAAAGCTGCAGTAGACATGGCAACTCGACACTATGCGGACGCAACCGCGACACTTGAGGACACCCCATGCTGGGGTCTGGTGTGAGGAGGACCGGCATGAGCCACGACTATTCGCCGAGCTGGCGGAGGTTGTCGATCGCCATCCTGCGCCCGCTGCTGTTTGCGCTGCTGAAGCGGGACTGGAAGGGCAGGAACAACGTCCCCCGGGAAGGCGGCGTGATCATCGCGGCGAACCACCTCTCATGGGCGGACCCGCTGGCCCTCGCACACTACGTCTACGAGTCGGGTCGCTACCCTGTCTACCTCGCCAAGTCTGCGTTGTTCGATGCCAAGATCGTGGGTCCGGTCGTCCGCGGGACCGGGCAGATCCCGGTCTACCGCGACCGAGCCGACTCGGGCGGCGCGCTCAAACCCGCCGAAGAGGCCCTGCGCGCCGGAGAGTGTCTGATCTTCTACCCGGAGGGCACCTGCACCCGTGATCCGGAAATGTGGCCGATGACCGGTCAGACCGGCGTGGCGAGGCTCGCGCTCGCCACCGGGGCCAAGGTCGTCCCGGTGGCCCATTGGGGCGCACAGAAGCTGTGGCCGTACGGCACCAAGAGGTTGCGGCCGTTCCCGCGCAAGACGATGCACGTGGTGGCCGGTCCCGCCATCGACCTGTCCGCGTACGTCGGTCAGCCGGTGACCAAGGAAGTGCTGCACGCCGCGACGAGCGAGATCATGCATGCGATCGCGGGGCTGGTAGGTGAGCTGCGTGGCGAGAAGCCCCCCGAGCAGCTGTACGACCACCACAAGGCGATCAAGGAGCGGCGGGACAAGGTCGAGAGGAAGCGGGCTTCGTGACACACGCGAGAGCGGCCGTGATGGGTGCGGGCTCCTGGGGCACCGTGTTCGCCAAGGTGCTCTGTGACGCCGGCGGGGAGGCCACACTGTGGGGTCGCCGTCCGGAGGTCGTGGAGTCGGTCAACGACCGGCGGGAGAATCCCGACTACCTGGCCGGGGTCCGCCTCCCGGACGGGCTGCGCGCGACGCTCGACCCCGCGGAGGCCCTCAAGGGTGCCGACTACGTCGTCCTGGCCGTGCCGTCGCAGAGCCTGCGCCGCAACCTGGCGGAGTGGGCGCCGCTGCTGCCCGCCGGCGCGGTCCTCGTGAGCCTGATGAAGGGCATCGAGCTGGGCACCACCCGGCGGATGTCCGAGGTGATCCATGAGGTCGCAGACGTACCGGAGCGGCGGGTCGCCGTCGTCAGCGGGCCCAACCTGGCCCGTGAGATCGCCGCTGGGCAGCCGTCGGCCACCGTGGCGGCGTGCACCGACGAGGAGACGGCCCGGCGGCTGCAGGCCGCCTGCGTGACGCCGTACTTCCGCGTCTACACCAACACCGACGTCATCGGCTGTGAGCTCGGCGGTGCGGTGAAGAACGTCATCGCGCTGTGCGTCGGCATCGCAGTCGGCATGGGCTTGGGGGACAGCACCCGCGCGCTGCTGATGACGCGCGGCCTCGCCGAGATCGCGCGGCTCGGCGCGGCCCTCGGCGCCGACCAGCACACGTTCGCCGGCCTCGCCGGGCTGGGAGACCTGGTCGCCACGTGCAGCTCGCCACTGTCGCGGAACCGGACCTTCGGCGAGAACCTCGGCAGGGGCATGACCCTCAAGCAGGTCATCGCGGCCACGAAGCAGACCGCCGAGGGCGTGAAGTCCTCCGAGGCCGTGCTCGAGCTCGCGCGCAAGCACAACGTGGAGATGCCTATCACGGAGGTGGTCGCCGCGGTGATGCACCACGACATGCCCATCTCCGAGGCCGGCAACCTGCTGATGTCGCGCTCTCCGAAGCCGGAGCGCTACGGGGTCGATGGCTGATGCGTGCTCATCCGTGACCCTTGGTTACATAGGGTACGCACGTGGGCGATCGGTGCTGGTCGCCGGTAAGGTCGGTCCTCATGTCCGAGCAGTCGAAGATTCGCCTTGCCGTGGTGTTCGGCGGGCGCAGCTCTGAGCATGCCATTTCCTGTCTCACCGCCGGCAGCGTCATGGCGGTGATCGACCGTGATCGCTATGAGGTCGTGCCGATCGGGATCGCCCCGGACGGCCGCTGGGTGCTCGCACCAAGTGACCAGCGCCTTGCCATCGAGGATGGCCGGCTGCCGGAGGTCGGCTCGTCCGGAGCCGCGCTGGCACTGCCGTTCGACCCCTCGCACCCCGGCTTGATGGTGGTGGAGCCGGGACAGGTGCCGCGGACCCTCGGCGACGTGGATGTGGTGCTGCCGCTGCTCCATGGCCCGTACGGCGAGGACGGCACGATCCAGGGCCTGCTGGACCTCGCGGGCGTCCGGTATGTCGGCGCCGGGGTGCTGGCCAGCGCGGTGGGCATGGACAAGGGCTTCATGAAGGTCATCTGGGCGGGCCAGGGACTGCCGGTCGGGCCGTACGTCGTCGCCACCGACCGCGACTGGCGCCGCGAGCGCAAGCGGGTGCTCGATGAGATCAAGGAGCTCGGCTTGCCGGTCTTCGTCAAGCCCGCGCGGGCCGGGTCGAGCATGGGCATCACCAAGGTCGCCTCTGAGGACGACCTGGAATCTGCGATCGAGGCAGCCCGCGAGCACGACCCGAAGGTCATCGTAGAGGCGGCCATCGAGGGCCGTGAGATCGAGTGCGGTGTGCTGCAGGGGGTCGGCGACGACCCGGCCGAGGCGAGCCTGCCGTCCGAGGTCAACGTCGCGGACGGTCACGACTTCTATGACTTCGAGGCGAAATACCTCGATGAGGGGCTTCGGCTGGACATCCCGCCGAACCTGCCGGCCGAGGTGATCGAGGAGGTGCGGCGGCTGGCCGTACGGGCCTTCGACGCGCTCGGCTGTGAGGGCCTGGCCCGGGTCGACTTCTTCTACACCACCGACGGACGGCTGCTGCTCAACGAGATCAACACGATGCCCGGTTTCACCCCGGCATCGGCGTTCCCGAAGATGTGGGCCGCCAGCGGTGTGGAGTACCCCGCGCTCGTGGAGCGGTTGATCCACACCGCCCTGAACCGCCGGCTCGGCCTCCGCTGAACCGTCCTCCCGTCAGCTCCGGCCGTGATCTCGCGTGCGGCCGGGGGCGGCTGTGACGGTTCAGAACCCGATCCAGGCGCGGTCCGCGAGATCACGTGTGCCGCTGGCGCGCAGGCCCGCGTCCGACATCGTCCAGAGCGTGTCGCCGATCACCAGCGAACGGCGGATCGCGGACCCGGGCTGGCGTACGGTGCCGAGCCGCCGGATGCCGTCGGGGCTCACCAGCAGCGCCAGCGCAGAGCCCTTCCCGTCAGCTGACGTGATGGGCACGACCGTGAGCCCGGACCGCGGCCAGAAGAGGAACGCGTGCGGGTCGAACTCCGTCTCGCTGGTCGCATGCGGGAGCTGGAACCTCGCGAGCCGCTTCGGCGCACCGGTGACGTCGAACAGCGAGATCTGCGTGCCCAGCCGGCGCCCTTCGGTGCTCGCGTCCTGGCCGACTCCGAGGAGACGTCCGTCGCCCACCGGGTGCAGATAGGCCGAATAGCCAGTGATCTTCAGCTCGCCGGCCGCCTTCGGCCGCGCCGGGTCCCGTAGGTCGAGCGTATAGAGCGGGTCCACCTGCCGGAAGGTCACCACATATCCGGTGGCGCCGAGAAAGCGCACCGACTGGATGCGCTCACCCTTACCGAGCCCCCCCACGCTCCCCACGACGTCGAGCCGTGGTCCGTGCTGCGCGAGCACGTGAACCGCGCTGGTGGACCGGCCGTCGCCCGGGGTGCTCGTGGTGGCGACCCGAAGCCGTCCCTCGTGCTCCGACAGCGAATACTGGTTCAGCAGGGTGCCCGGCACCGAGCCGGACGCCGCGGAACGCGGCCGCCCCGGCCCCGTGACGTCGAACCGGTGGATCTCCGTCCGTACATCCCCTGGGGCCATCGCGGGGCCGCCGGTGCCCGGTGCGGTGCTGCCGGCGATGTAGAGGCTCGAGCCTGTGCCGTACACAGTCCGCCCGTCCGTCATCACGCTCACCGGGTCGGCGTCGCCGATGTCGCGGCCGAGGTCAACCGTCAGCACGCTGAGCAGTGCGGTCCCGGTCAGATCACGCGGATGGCTCACCCGCTCGCATGGCACCCGCAGGCGCCGCCGGGTCGTGCCGCCCGTGACCTCATAGGCCGGCAGCCACGCCTCCAGCGGAGCGCGCCGTATCCGCTGCCGGTTCTGCGCGGTGGTGGCCTCGTCGGAGCCGCCCTGCCGCCAGATGGGAAAGTCGATGCGGGGCGTGGTGCGGAGCACGACTCGGGCGGTCGAGCCGGTCTGACGGGCGTCGATGTACTCGCCGTCGGCGGCCAGAGAGCTGATGACACGCGGCCTGCCGGCCAGGTCCACCAGGAGCAGCCGGAGCCTCGGTCCACGGGGTGACGTGCCCGGGCGGACGCCCTCATCCATGGCGAACCGATGTTCCGGTGCGATCACCATGGCCCGGTCGCCGCTGAGCAGCAGGTCCGCGGCCGCCCACGAAGGGCCCTGCTCCGACAGAGCCAGAGTCCCGGTGATCTTCCGGGTCGCGGGGTCGATGACGTTGAGCCGGCCACGGGCCACGGCCACGATCCGGTGGCCGTCCGTCTTGATCAGGTCGGGTTCGTCGACGCCGGCCTCGTGCACGTTGGTGCCGGAGTGATCCGGTGCCTGCGTCCCGGTCTGGGCCTGGGATCCATTCGGGACAAGGTCGGCACCGGGGATCCTCCCGCGGGCCATGCCAGAGGCATCGCCAGGCAGGCCGTACGTCCCGACCCGTCTCTCGGCCGCGGTCCGCAGCGCCGACAGCAGCTTCGCGCAGCCGTGTTCACTCACCAGCCGCAGCGCGGACACCTCGGCGGCAGGAGAGGGGCTCGGCGCCTGGTGGCCGGTGCAACCGGTGACCAGGGCCAGTGCGGTGAGCGAGAGCCATCGACCTGGAGCGCCCATGGACCTTGGACCATCGCCGTGCCCATTCGGTTCCGACGCAGAGCGCCCGGTTCGTAAGGGGCTATGGGCGAATTACAGGGGCAGCTCGCCGGCTCTGATGCGGCCGACCAGCCGGCCGAAGTGCGCCGCCGAGACGGTCAGATGGCCTGCGCCCGGGTTCTTACTGTCCCGTATCCCAATGGTGCCGTGGAGCTGGGCGACCTGTACGCACTCCCCACCCTGAGCTGTACCTCGGCCCGCAGGAGGGAGGAAGGGTCGTATGGGCGCTGCTCGCGTAAAGGGCATTTCCCGGTGGCGCAGAGACCCTAGAGCTCGCCGTCGGGCTTCTGGGGGAGGCTCTTGATCACATTGGTCAGGTCGATGAGGACCTCACCCGCCGGCTCGTACTTCGCGGGAACCGTCACCTCGACGTAGGCGCGGCGGCCCACCGCCGTGAAGGTGGTCGGCCGATCAGCGGGCTGGGGAAACCAGTCGACACCGTTGATCGTGGCGAGCTCCGAGGTGGGCATCATCGCCGCCGGGCGCCCGACGCCGCAGCGCAGGGCGATGGCGGGGGAGCCCCAGGCACGGATCATCGGGGACCTGGGCTCGGTCGCGCGTGCCGCCTGGCCGTGCAGCTTGTCAGGCAGGCGCAACGAGCCGCAGAGCCGTGCGGTGGCGGCGTCGGGCCTGGGCTCCGGCACCTGCACCTGGCCGGTCCCGCAACCGGCGATCAGCAGCGTCGCCGCGATCGCCAGAGCGGTCGGCTTCCCCCGCACCGATGACTCCTAGAGCGTGCCGATGGGGCGCCGTCGGCGCCGGCCCGGCACTAGATATGGACGATGGGACACGTGAGAGTGCGGGTGATGCCCGGCACAGCCTGGATCTGCGCGACGACGAGCTTGCCCAGCTCGTCCACATTGCGCGCCTCCGCCCGTACGATCACATCGTATGGACCGGTGACATCCTCCGCCTTTGTGACGCCGAGGATGCCGGAAATCTGCTGGGCGACGTCGGCCGCCTTGCCGACCTCAGTCTGGATGAGGATGTAGGCCTGCACCATCACGTCCTCCCGGGCGAAGTTTGTCCCGTCCGTCGGCCACCGTACCGTGTCTTCACGGAGGTGTGGACCATCACAATCGGCGATCTCGGTGAATTTGGACTTATCGCTCGGATAACCCGGCGTTTCACGCAGGGACCGGCAGTCGATCTCGGGCCCGGCGACGACGCGGCGATCGTACGGGCGGCGGACGGCCGGGTCGTGGCGACCTCGGATCTGCTGGTGGAGGGCCGCCACTTCCGCCGTGACTGGTCGAGCCCGTACGACGTGGGCCGTAAGGCCGCTGCGCAGAACCTCGCCGACGTGGCGGCGATGGGGGCCCGCCCCACCGCGCTGCTCCTGGGTTTCGGGGCCCCTCCGGAGACGGAGGTCGCGTGGGCGGAGGCGCTCTGTGACGGGCTGCGCGACGAATGTGACCTGGTGGGCGCCTCGGTCGTCGGCGGCGATGTCGTCGCCGCCTCGGAGGTCGTCCTCGCGGTGACGGCGCTGGGCGACCTGGGCGGGGCGCGGGCGCTCACCCGCACGGGAGCGCGCCCCGGCGACGTCGTGGCGCTGAACGGCCGTCTCGGCTACGCCGCCGCCGGCCTGCGGCTGCTGGAGAGCGGGCGCTCGGAGCCGGCCGGACTCGTCGCGGCGCACCGGCGCCCACGGCCGCCCTACGACGCCGGTCCGGAGGCCGTACGGCTGGGTGCGACCGCGCTGATGGACGTCAGCGACGGCCTCGTTCAGGACCTCGGGCATATCGCGGCGGCCAGCGGCGTACGGATCGAACTGGACACCTCGCTGGTGCCGGTGCCCGCGGAGCTCGGACCGGACGCGCTGCACGACGTGCTGACCGGAGGCGACGACCACGCCTTCGCGGGAACCTTCCCGCCCGAGGCCGACCTGCCCTCGGCCTGGCGGCCGATCGGCCGGGTGGCGGAGGGCCATGGCGTCGCCGTGGACGGTCGTCCGTACGGCGCCGGCGGATGGGATCACTTCGAATAGTGCATTCAGGTGGTTATCGGTTCATGTGTGTCTTGTCTTGTAGGCGCGTTACGTAGCGATTTGGTATACATCCTGGGACCGAAGAGGACGGGATGGGACGACACAAAAAACTCGCGGATGACCTTGAGGACGACGAGCTCGCGAATGGCGCTGTAACGGAACAGCGATCCCGAGAGCGCAGCCCCCTGAGTTGGGTCACGAAAGTGCCGCTACTGCCGACGATCGCGGGCCTCGGCGCCATCGGGGTCGTCGCGGCCGCCTGGAGCACCTCGCAGATCTCGCTGAACTTCGCCGGGGGGAGTCCATCACGGGCGGAGCAGCCCCAGTCTCAGCGCGGGTCGGGGGACAGGATGAGCCGTTCGGACCGTGCCAAGGCGGTCACCGTGGCCTTCCGGGAGAACACGCGTGTGACGACAGGCTTCAGCGGCACGGCGACGATCGTGAACCACGGGACGCAGCCGATCAAGGATTGGACACTGGTGTTCCGGATCCCGAACGCCAGCGTCCTGTCGGTCTGGAACGCCGTGCTCGTGAAGCGCGGGTCGGTGGCGACCGTCCAGAGCTCGCCGAAGGCCCGGCCGATCGCTCCGGGCCAATCGGTCCGGGTCCTCTTCGCCGCCAGCGGAGCGGCCAGCAGGCCCTCTACGTGCCGCTTCAACGGCGTGCCCTGCACACAGCGCTGACACCGCCGGACGGTCCGGCGCGACCTCGTCCGCCGGACAGCACCCGGGCGGCAGGTCCTAGTCTGACCTCATGGCGCAGCAGACCCCTCCGCGCGTGCTCACCGTCGCCGGATCCGATTCCGGCGGCGGTGCCGGCATCCAGGCCGACCTGAAGACGATGCTGGCACTCGGCGTGCACGGCATGAGCGTGATCGCGGCGGTGACCGCCCAGAACTCCCTGGGCGTCCAGGGCTATTGGGAGCTGCCGCCCGAGGCCGTGCGCGCGCAGCTCGATTCGGTGCTCTCCGACATCGGGGTCCAGGCGGTCAAGACGGGGATGCTGGCCTCGGCGGCGCTGGTCGAGGCCGTCGCCGACGTGCTGTCGGATGTGGACGCCCCGGTCGTGGTCGACCCGGTCGGGGTGTCCAAGCACGGGGACTCGCTCCTCGCGGGGGACGCGGTGAGCGCGATGCGTACGGCGCTGCTCCCGGTGGCGACCGTGGTGACCCCGAACCTGCCCGAGGTCGAGCAGCTCACCGGGGTCAAGGTCGTCGACGAACGCGGGCTGCGTGAGGCCGCGGAGGCGGTGAAGGCGCTCGGCCCGCGGTGGGTCCTGGTCAAAGGCGGCCATCTGCCGGGCGACCCCGTGGACCTGCTCTTCGACGGCGCCGAGGAGCACCGCTTCCGGGCGCCGAGGCACGACAACAGGCACACCCACGGCACGGGCTGCACGCTCGCTTCGGCGATCGCGTCCTATCTCGCCCTGGGCGACGACGTCCCGGGCGCCGTGGCCAAGGCCAAGGAGTACGTCACCGGAGCGATCGAGCGAGGTTTCCCGCTGGGCTCCGGCATCGGCCCGGTCGACCACGCCTGGCTCTGGCGCTGATCCACTCGATCCCGTAGGTCCGCCTCAGGGGCCGCGCCCAGGTCCGGGCGGGCATACGAAAGTCGGCTCACCGCACGGCGGTGAGCCGACTCGGGTTCCTCGCGCGCCTTGTCAGGCGACGGGGCGCTTGACCTTGCCGGCCTTGATGCAGGACGTGCAGGCGTTGATCCGCTTGGTCGTGCCGCCGATGACGGCACGCACTCGCTGGATGTTGGGGTTCCAGCGGCGCGGGGTGCGGCGGTGCGAGTGGGACACGCGCATGCCGAAACCGGGTCCCTTGCCGCAGACGTCGCAGACGGAAGCCACGGGAAACTCCAAATGGTGTCGATGCATTGAGCACGAACGGCCCGACCGGCCGCTCGCGAAAGAAGCCCCCAGCGGGACAACCAGGTAAGAGTAGCCGACCTGCCTGCCAGGGCGCGAATCAGCCCATGGATCATGCCGCAACGGGACGGTTCGCCAGATAAAGATTAACCTCCCGGAGGGGATGGGCCGGTAGGACACGGAGGTGGGCGTGCGCGAGGTCCTGGACGTGGCGGAGGTACGACAGTGGAGCAGGCTGGCGGCGGACGCTCTCGGCCGCGCGCGGGAGGAGATCGACCGGCTCAACGTCTTTCCCGTGCCGGACGGCGACACCGGGACCAACCTGTACCTCACCATGCTGGCGGCCGCTGAGGCCGTCGACGAGCTGCCGGCCGGAACCGGAGCCGAGGCCGCCTGGCGGGCGTTCGCGCATGGCGCGCTGCTGGGCGCCCGCGGCAACTCAGGGGTCATTCTCAGCCAGATCCTGCACGGGCTCGCCCACGTGCTGGGCCGTCCGGACTCGACGCCGGGCGGCCGGGCCCTCGAGGAGGCGCTGGGACACGCGACCGAGCTGGCCCGTACGGCCGTGGCCCACCCCGTCGACGGCACCATCCTCAGCGTGCTCGCGGCCGCCTCCGGTGCCGCAGAGGCCCCCACCGCTCCTGACGGGCGGGGGCACGGGGTGCCGGATGACGCGGCGCCCACACTGGCGGACGCCGTCCGCGCCGCCGCCGCCGCGGCGCGCTCGGCGTTGATGCGCACCACCGGGCAGCTGGACGTCCTGGCGCGCAATGGTGTGGTGGACGCGGGGGCCGCCGGCCTGTGCGTCGTGCTCGACACCCTTGCCGCCGTGGTCACCGAGGAGTTCTCCGATACCTACGAGGTACCCGGCCGGTCGGCCATGGATCCGGCGCAGGGCGGGGAGGTGCCGGCGGGACGCCAGGAGGTCCATGGCTACGAGGTGATGTACCTCCTCGACGCCGCCGACGTCACGGTCCCGCGGCTGCGCGAGGTCCTGGACACGCTCGGCGACTCGCTGGTGGTCGTCGGCGGGGAGGGCCTGTGGAACATCCACGTCCACGCCGATGACGCCGGGGCGGCCATCGAGGCCGGGCTCGCCGCCGGCCGGCCGCACCGCATCCGGGTGACCTGCCTGCACGCCGGGGAGCACGCGGGCTCTTCATCGGGCGGACGGCGGACGGCCGCCACGGGCCGGGCGGTCGTGGCCGTCGCGGCCGCCGAGGGGCTGGCGGCGCTCTTCGAGGGCTCCGGCGCGAGGGTGCTGCGCCTGGGGACGGATGGCGTCCCATCCGTCTCGACGCTCATCGAGGCGATCGTCGCGGCCGGGGATGAGGTCGCTGTGCTCCCCAACGAGCCCGAGGTGCTGGACATCGCCGAGGCGGCCGCCGAGCGGGCCAGGGACAGCGGGGTGCGGGTCGCGGTGCTCCCGACCAAGGCCTCCGTGCAGGGCCTCGCCGCGATGGCCGTGCACGACCCGCGGCGCCGGTTCAACGACGATGTGATCTCCATGACGCGCGCGCTCGGCGCCACCCGGTTCGGTCACCTGGAGACGGCGGCCCAGGAAGCCGTGACCATGGCCGGCATCTGCCAGCGGGGGGACGTGCTCGGGCTGATCGAGGGCGATGTGTGCGTCATTGGGGCAGACCTCACCGAAGTGACCCAGGAGGTCCTCGGCCGCATGCTGGCCGGCGGCGGCGAACTGGCCACGCTCGTCACGGGTGCGACCGCGCCGCCGGGGCTGGCCGAGGCCGTCCAGAGCGGCCTTCGCGCGAGCCGCCCGGATGTCGAGCTCGTGGTCTATGAGGGCGGCCAGGAGCAGCGCCCCGTCCTCATCGGCGTGGAATAGCGCGGTCGGGAGCACGCGGTGGAAGCCTGCCCGGGCGAACACCACCCGGCGGGCGCACGGGCCTTCGTGCGCGAGCGTCTCGCGCATGGTCTGTAATAGCTCTGTGGCGAAACTGGACGAGCAGCTGCGGAAGGTGCTCGGCGACCGCGCGGCCAAGGTGATGGCCGAGGGTCTCGGCCTGCACACGGTCGGTGACCTGCTCTGTCATTACCCACGGCGCTATGCCGAGCGCGGCGAGCTCACCGACCTGGCCGGACTGGAGGAGGGCGAGCACGTCACCGTCATGGCCGAGGTATCGAAGGTCCAGGGCAGGACGATCGCCAAGCGGCCCGGCTATCTCCTCGAGGTCACCGTCACCGACGGGCGCGGTGAGCTGGTGCTGACGTTCTTCGGGAAGAAGGGCTCGTTCAAGCCGGAGCGGGAGCTTCCGCCGGGCACGCGGGCACTGTTCGCCGGGAAGGTCTCCTTCTACCGGAGCGGCAAGGGGGTCAAGAGACAGCTGACCCATCCGGACTACCGTCCGGTCGCGACGGCCGCGGTCTCCGCGGCGGCCCGGGAGTTCGCCGACGAGCTGATCCCGGTCTATCCGGCCACCAAGGGCCTGGAGTCCTGGAAGATCGCCGACTGCGTGAAGATGATCCTGGACACCATCGAGATCGACGCTGACCCCATGCCGGCCGAGACGCTGCGGCGTCACGATTTCATCGGTCTCCGGGAGGCCTACGAGGGGATCCACCGGCCCAAGGACCCCGCGGAGCTGTCCCGGGCGCGCAAGCGGCTGAAGTGGGATGAGGCCTTCGTGTTGCAGGTGGCGCTGGCACAGCGGCGGATGGCCGCCGACGCGCTACCGGCCAAGGCCCGTCCCCGGGCCACCGCCGGTCTCCTCCAGGACTTCGACGGACGGCTGCCGTTCACCCTGACCGAGGGGCAGCGGGAGGTCGGCGAGGAGATCGCCGCCGATCTCGCCGAGCGGCACCCGATGCACCGGCTGCTCCAGGGGGACGTCGGTTCGGGCAAGACCATGTGCGCGCTGAGGGCGATGCTGCAGGTGGTCGATGCCGGCGGACAGGCCGCGTTGCTCGCTCCGACCGAGGTGCTGGCCCAGCAGCACTACCGCTCCATCACCGGCATGCTCGGCCCGCTGGCCCAGAAAGGCCAGCTGGGCGGCGCGGACAACGCCACGCGGGTGGCGCTGCTCACCGGCTCCCAGGGTGCCAAGGCGCGCCGGGCGGCCTTGCTGGACGCCGCCTCCGGAGCCGCCGGCATCGTCGTCGGCACCCATGCCCTCTTGCAGGAGCACGTCCAGTTCGCCGACCTCGGGCTCGTGGTGGTGGACGAGCAGCACAGGTTCGGGGTGCAGCAGCGGGACGCCCTGCGCGAAAAGGTCGCGGGCGGCCGCCCGCACGTGCTCGTGATGACGGCGACCCCGATCCCCCGTACGGTCGCGATGACCGTCTTCGGGGACCTCGACACCTCGGTCCTGACCCAGCTACCCGCCGGACGTGCGGAGATCAGCACGCACGTGGTGCCGCCCGAGAAGCCGGGCTTCTACCACCGCGCCTGGGAGCGGATCCGGGAGGAGGCAGCCCATGGCCGCCAGACCTACATCGTGTGCCCGCGCATCGGCGAGCAGGAGGGCGACGAGGGAGATGTCGCGCCGAAGGCCGACGAGGGCGAGCGCCGGCCACCCCTTGCCGTGCTGGACCTGCTGCCGCGGCTCGAGGACGAGCACCTGCGCGGGCTCCGGATCGGGGTCCTCCACGGGAAGCTGCACCCGGACGACAAAGACGCGATCATGCGGCGATTCGTGGCGGGCGAGCTCGACGTCCTGGTGGCGACCACCGTCATCGAGGTCGGCGTGGACGTCCCCAACGCCACCGTGATGATGATCATGGACGCCGACCGCTTCGGCGTCTCACAGCTCCATCAGCTGCGCGGCCGGGTGGGGCGGGGGACTCTCCCGGGGCTGTGCCTGCTGGTGACGGAGACACCCCAGGGCACGAAGGTCAGGGAGCGGCTCACCGCGGTGGCGTCCACCACGGACGGCTTCGAGCTGTCGCGCCTGGACCTGGAGCAGCGCCGGGAGGGAGACGTGCTGGGGGTCGCACAGGCGGGTCGCGCGTCCAGCCTCAGGCTGCTGACCCTGCTTCGTGACGAGGACGTGATCCTGCAAGCCCGCGAGGAGGCGACCCGGCTCGTGGCGGCCGACCCGGAACTGGCGGAGAGCCCTGTCCTCGCGGCCGAACTGGCCGCGTTGCTGGACGACGAGCGGGCGGAGTATCTGGAGAAGGCCTGAGCGGCCGGGCCGTACCCTCCCCGCAGGCGCCGGGTCCGGGGGACGCCGCGCCTGCGGGGAGGACTGTCAGGACTCGCTGTCAGCGCGACGGCGTGCCGAGACGACCGCCGCGGCTCCGCCGAGGAGCAGGATGCCGCCGAGTGCGGCGAGGGTGTTCACCGGTGCGCCCGTGAAGGGCAGCGCGCCGGTCCGGGAGGACATGGCGGTGGGAACGGGGGCTCCGATCTCCCCGGACGCCACGGGGGGCGTCTTGGGCGGAGCCGACGGGGCCGGCGGCTCGGAGGGCGCGGGCGGAGTGCTCGGCTCTCCGGGCGGGACCGGCGGTCCGGGGGGGCTTGGCGGCAGGCCGTCGCCGCAGGATGCGGCGCCGACGCACACGTCGGCGGCCGCCTGGACGGCCAGCACCTTGACCCCGACCCGGGCGTGGGCTTGGACGGGCAACACGGCGGGGGTCTTCACTCTGACGCCCACGTTCAGGCCGGGCGCCCGCTTGCGCGCGCTCCCGGCCATGTGCGGATTCATGCCTTGCGGCGCGGTGACGTTGGACACCGGTCCCGCCAGCCCGTTCACCACGTGCGTGGTGCCCGCGACGGCGTTGGTCAGGCCCGAGAGGAGCGGGGAACCACCGGCCGTGCCGGCGTGGGCCGCGCCGGCCATGACGGTGATGCCCAGGACCGTCACCCCGGCCGTCGTCACCGCTCTGGTAACTAGGCGCATGGTCAAGTCTCCTGGTGTGAGGGAGGGGGCAAGACAACATAGGCGCATAACCGCCACAGCTGCCCCACAATTGGCTCTTATGGTGTCACGCAACGTAGCTCGCTGAAAGGAATCTTTCGGGTTTGGGCAGAAGTTCACAGCCCATTCCGTGACTTCTGCACGTGATCGGGCGGGCACACTGGACGGGTGACCCGAGTCATCGCCGGAACTGCCGGGGGGCGGCGCCTGGCCGTTCCCGCCGGCCGCGACACCCGTCCCACAAGCGACCGCGCCCGAGAAGGCCTGTTCTCCACCGTGCTGGCCCTGCTCGGCCCGCTCGAGGGCTGCCGCGTGGCCGACTTTTTCGCCGGTTCCGGAGCGGTCGGCCTCGAGGCGCTCTCGCGGGGCGCCGATCACTCCCTGCTCGTCGAGTCGCATGCCCGCGCCGCGAAGGTCATCGGCGCCAACATCGCCGCGCTGGGGCTCCCGGGAGCGGTGCTGCTGACCGACCGCGTCGAGCGGGTGGTCCGGCGCGGCTGTGACGCGCCGTACGACCTGATCTTCGCGGATCCGCCCTATGCCCTCGGCGACGAAGAGGTCACCCGGCTGCTCCTCGCGCTGCGCGACAACGGCTGGCTGGCCGAGGACGCCTTGGTGGTGGTCGAGCGCGCCGGCCGTGGCCAGGGCCTCGTCTGGCCGCCGGGCTTCACCGCCGAGCGTGAGCGGCGCTACGGCGAGGCTGTTCTCTGGTACGGCCGGGCGGTCTGAGGCGGCCGGCGCCATAAAGGGGTGAGCCGCACGCAGCGACCTGGTGACCGGTTTGGTACGGTCGCGCCACAGGTCGCCGCCACAGACCGGAGGGGTTTCACTTCGTGCGCCGTGTCGTATGCCCGGGGTCGTTCGACCCAGTGACCAATGGCCATCTCGACATCATCAGCCGGGCCTCCCGTCTGTACGACGAGGTCGTGGTGGCCGTACTGATCAATTACTCCAAGCAGGGCCTCTTCACGGTCGATGAGCGTATCGACATGCTGCGCGACGTGACCAAGGAATACGGAAACGTCCGCGTGGACAAGTTCCATGGCCTGCTGGTCGACTACTGCGCTCAGAACGACATCCCCGTGATCGTCAAAGGGCTGCGGGCCGTCAGCGACTTCGACTACGAGCTGCAGATGGCGCAGATGAACCATCGCATGGCCGGCGTCGAGACCATGTTCATGGCCACCAACCCGCTCTACTCCTTCCTGTCCTCCAGCCTGATGAAGGAGATCGCCAAGTACGGCGGGGACATCTCCGGGCTGGTCCCCGAGACCATCCACCAGCGCCTGATCCAGCGTCTTTCGGAGCCCTGAGTTGGGTCGGCGGGATCCGTTCGGTATCCTGGCAACCGGCCATGTCCTTCGGCCACCGATTCGCCATGCCCCACGAAAGCAGGGAACCGCTGTCTCGCCTTGATCCCCGTGCCCCGCTGGTTCTCGACACGCTAGCGCTGAGCCGCCGACCGGGATCGATGCGCGAGGAGACCCTGACCGTGCCGGCTCCGGAGAATCTCGGTGTCGAGATGGTCGGCGTCCCCAGGGACGCGGACCTCGAGCTGGATCTCCGGCTCGAGGCGGTGATGGAGGGCGTGCTCGTCACGGGCACGACGCGGGTACCGCTGGTCGGCGAGTGCTCACGCTGCCTGGAGCCACTCACCTCGACCTTCGAGGTGGAGTTCCAGGAACTCTTCATCTACCCCGACATCCGCTCCGTACGCGAAGAGCACGCGGCCGGGGAGGAACAGGAGCCTCGTCTCGAGGGAGATCTCATCGATCTCGAGCCGGTGCTCCGGGACGCGGTGGTGCTGGAGCTGCCGCTGTCCCCGCTGTGCCGGGACGACTGTCCCGGTCTGTGCTCGGAGTGTGGTGTACGGCTGGCAGATGCCGAGCCGGACCATCACCATGAGGACGTCGACCCCCGATGGGCGGCGCTTCAGGACCTACAGGACCAACGACAAGAAAACCAGGAGGGCTGAAGTGGCCGTCCCCAAGCGGAAGAAGTCGCGCAGCACCACGCGGCACCGGCGTTCGCAGTGGAAGACCACGGCGCCGACTCTCGTTAACTGCCCGCAGTGCCGCGACCCCAAGCTGCCGCACACCGCGTGCCCCAGCTGCGGCACCTACGACCGGCGTCAAGTCATCGCGCCGGCCTGATCGCCCGACCGCGGAGGGTTGCATGGTCACGTGCCCCACGGAGGCGCGGCTCACCTGAGATGAGCCGTGTGACCGTGGACGGTGATCATGCAATCCGTCCGGTTGACCTGGGCGCCGCGTCCAGACGCGGCTCCCGGACCCGGGTGTGGAAGTCGTGCGGGTGTTCGAGGAACGCCCGAGGCCGTGGTGTACGCCGGGGGATCTACTCACCGGCGTGCACCTCGTCTTCGAGGAATCCTCACCTGTGTGGCCGCCGGGCCACCGGGCATGTCACACGCCGTAGCGATGGACACACGGTGAAGTGTGGAGCTACGAGGAGGACGTGTGAGTTCGAAGTCTCCTGACCATCCGCCGCATCGCGCCGAACTCGAGCGCGCCCTCGGCGTCAAGCTGGACGAGGCACTTCTCGAGCGGGCGCTCACGCACCGTTCGTACGCCTACGAGAACGGCGGCCTGCCCACCAACGAGCGCCTGGAGTTCCTCGGCGACTCGGTGCTGGGCCTGGTGGTCACCGACACCCTGTTCCGCAGCCATCCCGATCTGCCCGAGGGGCAGCTCGCCAAGCTCCGGGCCGCGGTGGTCAACATGCGCGCCCTCGCCGGAGTCGCCCGCTCGCTCGGAGTCGGAGCCCACATCCGGCTCGGCCGGGGCGAGGAGGGCACCGGGGGCCGCGACAAGTCCTCGATCCTCGCCGACACCCTCGAGGCGCTGATCGGCGCGGTCTATCTCGATCGGGGTCTCGCCGAGGCCTCCGACTTCGTGCACCGTCTCTTCGACGTGCTCATCGACAGGTCTGCGAGCCTCGGTGCCGGCCTCGACTGGAAGACCTCTCTGCAGGAGCTCACCGCCGTCGAGGACCTCGGCGTGCCCGACTACTACGTCGTGGAGAGCGGGCCCGACCACCAGAAGTCGTTTCGCGCCTCGGTGCGGGTCGGTGGCCAGGTCTACGGCTCCGGCGAGGGCCACAGCAAGAAAGAGGCCGAGCAGCACGCCGCCGAGGCCGCCTGGACCGAGATCCGTGCCCGTGCGACCGCGCGCTCGGTCCGGGAGGCCGCCGAGGCCGGCCCCGCGGAAGGCTGATCGTCGACGGTCCTCAGGCGGTTAGGCTCCTCGGATGCTGAAACCCTCCCCTTTGCCCCGGCGCCCGATCGCCGGGCAGCGGGCCCGCGCGGCCGGGACCGCCGGTGCCTGAGCTTCCCGAGGTCGAGGTCGTACGCCGGGGCCTGGACACCTGGGTCGCCGGCCGGACGATCGAGTCGGTCACCGTGCTGCACCCGAGGGCCGTCCGGCGGCACCTCGCGGGGCCGGCCGACTTCGCCGCGCGCCTGGCCGGCCGTACGGTCCTGGCCGCCGGCCGCCGGGGCAAGTACCTCTGGCTGCCGGTCGCGGAGGGCTCGGAGGCCTTGCTGGCGCACCTCGGCATGAGCGGGCAGCTGCTGGTGGGCGAGGCCGACCGCCCGGCCGAAAAGCATCTGCGGGCCCGGATGACCTTCACCGACGCGGGACTCGACCTGCGCTTCGTCGACCAGCGCACCTTCGGTCATCTCATGGTCGCCGACCTCGTCCCGGACGCGTTCGGCCGCGTCGGCACGGTGCCCGGGCCCCCCGCCGGACACGTACCGGAGCCGGTCCTGCACATCGCGCCGGACCCGCTGGAGGAGGCGTTCGACCAGGAGGCGTTCTACCAGGGCCTACGCCGCCGGCGCACGGGCATCAAGCGGGCGCTCCTCGACCAGAGCCTGATCAGCGGTGTCGGCAACATCTACGCCGACGAGGCGCTGTGGCGTGCGCGGCTGCACTGGGCGCGGCCCACCGAGACCCTCACCCGGACCGAGGTGATGGGGCTGTTGCTGGCGGTGCGGGAGGTCATGGGTGCTGCACTCGCGGTCGGCGGCACATCCTTCGACGCCCTTTACGTGAACGTCAACGGGGAGAGCGGCTACTTTGACCGCTCGCTGGACGCCTACGGACGGCGTGATGAGCCCTGTTCCCGCTGCGGCACCCCGATCCGGCGCGAAGTCTTCATGAACCGCTCGTCCTACAGCTGCCCCCGGTGCCAGCCCCGCCCTCGCAGGGCCCGGGTATGACCTCCCGGGTCCCGCGGTTCTCTAGGATTGTTCTCCGTGGGTGAGGTCGTGCGACTGACGGCGTGGGCGCGAGGCAGCGTGCAGGGCGTCGGCTTCCGCTGGTGGGTGCGTGCCCGTGCGCTCGAACTCGGGCTCGTGGGGTCCGCGACCAACCTGCTGGACGGCCGGGTCGAGGTCGTCGCCGAGGGTTCTCGGGCCACCTGTGAACGGTTCCTGGAACTGTTGCGCGGTCCTGGTACACCGGGCCTGGTGAGCGGAGTCACCGAACGGTGGAGTGCGTCCCGTGGTGGCCTGTCCGGTTTCGTGGAACGCTGATCGGGTAGGGCATTCCAGTTTGTACCTGCTAAACTTGCGGGGACAGGTTGTTACCGGCCTGTGATGTCCGTCTTGACCGACACTCCAGCCGGTGCGACTCTAGATGATACGCGCATCGGCTCACTCGCTGTTTGTGCGCGATCCTGCTGGTTACTCAGCGTGGAGGACCCTTAATCATGGCGAAGGCTCTACTCGGCCACGTCGGCGGTCCCGACCCCCGGATGGTCGCGGAGATGCGGCGTCTGCAGCGGCGTGTTCGGGATCTGGAAACCGAACTGGTACGGCTTCAGGCGGAGAACGACGCGCTGGCATCGGAGGATCAGGATGACGTCCTGACCCTGGGTGCCAAGGCCCGCGAACCGGCGCTGACCTGATCGTCTGCGCCCAGGCTGAAAGGGACGTCGGTATCGACGTCCCTTTTGTTTTGTCCGGATTTGCCCGATTCTTCGCCTGGTTCTGGACGGATTCCCGGTTGTTCTCCACCAGGGTGCGGCCCAGCGACACGACGTCCTGGCCAATCACTGTCCAATCCCTGGCCAATCACTGGAAGTGACGGCCGAGGAAGGGGATTTGTCCCGCGAGCATCCGGCGGCGGAACGCGCTGTCGTGACAGCCCGCGAAGATGCCCCCCGAGATTTCCGCCGCGGATGTGTTGTGCAACCCGCTCAGAAGCTTTCTGGTCGCTTCGGCGAATGGGTCATAGCGTCCGCAGGTGACGTGGAGGGGAATGCCCTTGAGCCGCGTGACCAGGGACCGCACAGCCGAAGCCGGCATCGCGGGTGATACCGCGGCTACCGCGGCCACCCGGCCGGTGCCGAGGGCGGCGGCCAGCTCGAGCGCGCCGCGCCCTCCGATCGACCAGCCGAGGACGCCGACGCGGTCGGTGCGCAGACCCTGCACCCGCAGGAACGCCAGGAGCTCGGGCCCCGGCGAGGCGGCCGGGTCCGGGCGGTCCATGGCCGCCACGGCGAACGGCCGGGTCCCCCGGCGCACGGCGTCGGCGAGATAGTGCTGCACCCCGTACGCGTCGAACGGGGTGCGGGCGTTCCCGGCAGAACCAGGCAGCATCAGCACCACCGGGAGGCGGGTGCCGCGGCGGACCCCCGGCGGCCGGCCGATCACCACGCGGCCACCGCCGAACGACTTCTCCACGACGGGCCCCGGCCCCACCCGGGGCAGGTCTGGCAGGTCCCCGCACCTGCCCAGCCTCCTGGCCAGCCAGAACCGTCCCGGGATCGCGTCGGTCTCGGCGAACCCGTAGGCACCGGCGCCGGCGAGTGCGCCCAGCGCGCCGCTGACGAGGATGGTCCGGCGAGAGGTGGCATGCACGATCGCCGACCGTAGTGCATTGGGCGGGCAAACACCGCCGATACCGGATCTGCGGACGGCTGACCGGTATCGTTCGACTGTTCAGGGGGTCGGACAGCGAGGAGAGCGCGCACGTGTACCTGAAGAGCCTGACGCTGCGCGGCTTCAAGTCCTTCGCCTCCTCGACCGTCCTGCGCTTCGAACCCGGCATCACCTGCGTCGTAGGTCCGAACGGCTCCGGCAAGTCCAATGTGGTGGACGCCCTGGCCTGGGTCATGGGCGAGCAGGGCGCCAAGTCGCTGCGCGGCGGCAAGATGGAGGACGTCATCTTCGCCGGCACGGCGAGCAGGCCTCCGCTCGGCCGCGCCGAGGTGATCCTCACCATCGACAACTCCGACGGCGCTCTGCCAATCGACTACACCGAGGTCACGATCAGCCGGCTGATGTTCCGGTCCGGGCAGAGCGAATACTCCCTCAACGGCGATCCCTGCCGCCTGCTGGACGTCCAGGAGCTGCTGTCGGACTCGGGGATCGGCCGTGAGATGCACGTCATCATCGGCCAGGGCCAGCTCGACGCCGTGCTCAACTCTGGGCCCGAGGGCCGGCGGGCGGTGATCGAAGAGGCGGCCGGCGTCCTCAAGCACCGCAAGCGCAAGGAAAAGGCGCTGCGCAAGCTGGACGCGATGCAGGCCAACCTCACCCGCGTGCAGGACCTGACCGGCGAGCTGCGCCGGCAGCTGAAGCCATTGGGCAGGCAGGCGGAGATCGCTCGCAGGGCCGCCACGATCCAGGCCGAGCTGCGGGACGCGCGGCTGCGGCTGCTCGCAGATGACCTCCTCATGCTGCGGACCAGGCTCCAGGAGGAGGCCGCGGACGAGGCGGCCGTACGCGAGCGGCGGGTCTCGGTGGAGCGGGCACTCGGAGAGTCACAGAGCCGGGAGGCCGAGCTGGAAGCCGAGGCGCAGGCCGAGGCGCCGAGACTCGCTCAGGTGCAGGACACCTGGTTTCGCCTGTCCTCGCTGAAAGAGCGACTCGCCGGCCTGTGCGACTTGGCCGCGGAGCGGCACCGGCACGCCGCCGAGGGCGGTACGGAGGACCGGCGCGGCCGCGACCCCGAGGACATGGAGCGCGAGGCCGCCGAGGTCCGTGAGCAGGAGGAGTGGCTGCGCGGCAGGCTCGAGGAGGCCGAGGACCGCCTCACCGAAGCCGTACGCGAGCGCTCCGAAGCCGAGGGCCTGCTCAAAGACGAGGAGCTCAGCCTGCGCGAGGCCACGCGAGCCGCGGCCGACCGCCGTGAGGGCCTGGCCCGGCTGCGCGGACGGGTGGAGGCGCTGCGCAGCAGGACCCAGGCGGCCGAGGCGGAGATCGGCCGGCTCGCCGCCGCCCGCGCCGACGCCGAGCAGCGGGCCGAGGCGGCCCAGGCCCAGTGTGACGCCCAGGACACCCGGGTCGACGTGGATCCCGCGCTCAGGGCCGAGCACGAACGGGCTCAGGACGCGCTCGCCCGTGCGAAGGCCGAGGCGGCGCAGACCCGGGCCGCGGTGGCCGGCCCCGGACAGGCGCTCGAGGAGGCCAGGGGCCGGGTCGCCGCGGCGCGCGAGGCCGACCAGGAGGCCCAGCGGGCCGTCGCGGCGCTGCGCGCCCGGGTCGAGGCCCTGCAACTGACTCTGGACGGCGCCGCCACGGGAGGCGAGGCTCTCCTCGCGGCCGATCTGGACGGTGTCCTCGGCACCGTGGCCGCCCTGCTGACCGTGCAACCGGGAGCCGAGGCCGCCGTGGCCGCCGCCCTCGGGGCCGCCGCGGAGGCGGTCGCGGTCGCCTCACTGGACACCGCGGAGGCCGCACTCACCCTGCTGCGTGCCGAGGACTCCGGGCGCGCGGGCATGGTCGTGCGGGACGGGGAGGCCCCGCGGCCGGCGCCGATATCGCTGCCGGACGGTGCTCGCCTGGCGGTGGAACTGGTCACGGCCGGCGAATCCGTGCGATCGGCCATCGGCCGGCTGCTCGACGGGGTCGTGGTCGTCGACGATCTCGCGGCCGCCCGGGCACTGGTCAAGGCGGAGCCGGGAGTGCGCGCGGTGACCTGGGACGGCGATCTGCTCGGCGCGCACTGGGCGCACGGCGGCGCCGCCGGATCCGGTCACGGGCCGCTCCAGATGCGCGCCGCCCTCGATGAGGCCGTCGAGGGGCTGGCCGCGGCCGGTGAGCGGGCGGAGGGCAGTGCGGCCGCGCTCGAGGACGCCGTCGGCGCCGAACGGCACACGCAGGCCGCCGTCGACGCGGCTCGGACGGCGGCTGATCGGGCACAGGCCGGAGTCGGCGCGGCGCAGTCCGCGCTCGACGGCCTGCAGGCCCGGCTCCGTGCGGTCGACGCCGAGGCCGCCCAGGAGGCGCGTCAGCTCGCCCGCCTCCAGGCCGGAGCACAAGCCGCCCGGCAGGAGGTCGAGCGCCTGACCACTTCACTGGCGGCGGCCCAGGAGGCCCGGGAACGCGACGATCATGGCATCGCGGAACTGCAGGGGCGGCTCGAGATCGCAGAGGAGGCGGCCGAGGCGGACCAGGAGCCCGATCTGGTCCGCCGTGACGACCTCGCCGAGCGCTGCCAGGAGCTTCGTTCGGCGGAGATGGAGACGCGGCTGTCCGTCCGTACGGCCGAGGAGCGGGTCAAGGCCATCGCCGGCCGGGCCGACGCGCTCGAGCGTGGGGCCAGTAAGGAACGGGAGGAGCGGACGCGGGCGGTGGCACGCCGGGAGCGCAGGGAGCGGCAGGCCCGCGTCGCCAGGGCGGTCGAACAGGGCGCGCTCGTCGCCCTGGAGCGCATCGAGGCGTCCCTCGGCGCCGCCGTGACCCAACGTGAGGCCGCGGAGCGGGCCCGGGAGAGCCGCGACGCGGAGCTGAAGATCGTACGAAATCAGGTACGGGAGCTGTCCGGTCAGCTGGAGAAGCTCGTCAACGTGGTGCACGGCAGCGAGGTGGCCCGGGCCGAGCAGCGGCTGCGGCTGGAGCAGCTGGAGAGCCGGGCGCTCGAGGAGTACGGCGTCGAGGCCGCGTCCCTCATCGCGGAGTACGGCCCGGACCAGCCCGTGCCGCCGGCTCCGGACGCCGATGAGGACGCCGTGCCGCAGCCCTACGTCCGTGCCGTGCAGGAGAAGCGGGCCAAGACGGCCGAGCGGCAGCTCGGCACGCTCGGAAAGGTCAACCCACTGGCTCTGGAGGAGTTCGCCGCTCTGGAGGAGCGCCATGCCTTCCTGACCTCACAGCTGGAGGACCTCAAGAAGACCCGCCGTGACCTCCTCACCGTGGTCAAGGAGGTCGACGAGCGGGTCCAACAGGTGTTCGCCTCCGCCTACGCCGACACGGCACGGGAGTTCGAGCGGGTCTTCTCCCGGCTGTTCCCGGGAGGCGAGGGGCGGTTGTCGCTCACCCAGCCGGACGACCTGCTCATGACCGGCGTCGACGTCGAGGCACGGCCGCCCGGCAAGAAGGTCAAGCGGCTTTCCCTGCTGTCCGGCGGTGAGCGCTCGCTGGTCGCGATCGCCATCCTCGTGGCGATCTTCCGGGCCCGCCCCTCGCCGTTCTATGTGCTCGACGAGGTCGAGGCGGCGCTGGACGACACCAACACGCGGCGCCTGCTGACGATCCTCGAGGAGCTCCGGGAGTCCTCGCAGCTCATCATCATCACCCATCAGAAGCGGACCATGGAGGGCGCCGACGCTCTCTACGGTGTGAGCATGCGGGGGGACGGCGTAACGCACGTGATCAGCCAGCGCATCAGGGAGCCCGAGCCGGCCTGACCCACCGCGGCCGGGCTGGTGCCCTCGCGTGGGGTTGTCGGCGTGAGGTCCCAGGTCTGCGAGACTGGGACCCGTTATGGAATACGTCATCCTTGCCGTGGCCATCCTGTTCGTAGCCGTCGTGGGCGGCGTGCTGTTCCTGCGGCCAGGGCGCCGTAAGGCCCCGCCGCGCGTGCCCCCGACCCCGCCGCCCGGGGGGGTCTCCGGGCCCCCCGCACCCGGTGGCACCACGGTCACCGACGAGGATGTGATCGCGCCGCCGGCTCCCGTGCCGCTGGACACGGTCGCGCCCCCGGAGATCGAGAAGCCGCCACCGTCCGCCGGCCGTCTCATCCGGCTACGGGCCCGGCTGGCCCGGTCACAGAACGCCTTCGGCAAGAGCCTGCTGGTGCTGCTGTCGCGTGACGTCCTCGACGACGACGCCTGGGACGAGATCGAGGACACGCTGCTGGCCGCCGACATGGGCGTGGCGCCGGCGCGGCAGATCGTGGACGACCTGCGGACCAAGGTCCAGGTCCTCGGCTCCCGTACGCCCGCGGAGGTCCGGGGCCTGCTCAAGGACGAACTCGTGACCCAGATCGGCGCGGATTGGGACCGCGCGCTCAGCACCGAGCCGCACGGCAACCGGCCCGCGGTCATCTTGGTCGTCGGCGTCAACGGCACCGGCAAGACCACGACCTGCGGCAAGCTCGGCCGGGCCCTCGTCGGTGACGGCCGCACCGTCCTGCTCGGCGCCGCGGACACCTTCCGTGCGGCCGCAGCCGATCAGCTGGTGACCTGGGGATCCCGCGTGGGGGCCGAGGTGGTCCGGGGCCCCGAGGGCGCCGACCCGGCCAGCGTGGCCTTCGAGGCGGTCAAGCAGGGGATCGACAACAAGGTGGACACGGTCATCGTGGACACCGCCGGACGTCTCCACACCAAGACCGGCCTCATGGACGAGCTCGGCAAGGTCAAGCGGGTAGTCGAGAAGCAGACCGAGGTCGATGAGGTCCTCCTCGTGCTCGATGCGACGACCGGGCAGAACGGGCTCCAGCAGGCCCGGGTCTTCGCCGAGGTGGTGAACGTCACCGGCATCGTGCTGACCAAGCTCGACGGCACCGCCAAGGGCGGCATCGTGGTCGCGGTCCAGCGCGAACTGGGCGTCCCGGTGAAGCTGGTCGGCTTGGGCGAGGGGCCCGACGACCTGGCTCCCTTCGAGCCCGAGAGCTTCGTCGACGCGATCTTGGGCGACTGATCGGGGGCGGGCGGCCCCCGGGCGCCGGGCGATGCCGGTGAGGACTCTGAAACGTTGCCGCAACAGAGGGCGGCAGGGTTTCACATCTCGGAAACACAGCGGCCTTTAGGGCGAAACTCGGACACAGGAGCCTCGACGCATCCGCAGTTTTGCGCCGAGGAGGGGCTCGCTCCGAGATGAAGATAGACAGCGGTAGCACCGCGTGGATGCTGGCCAGCACAGCGTTGGTCCTGCTCATGACGCCGGGCCTGGCCTTCTTCTACGGAGGGATGACGCGGGCCAAGAGCGTGCTCAACATGATGATGATGAGCTTCGTCAGCATCGCCACCGTCAGCATGATCTGGGTCGTCTACGGCTATTCGCTCGCCTTCGGCAAGGGCGGAGGCCTCAACAAGATCATCGGGGGCTTCGGCGACTGGGGGCTCGTAGGGCTGGAGAAGGTCGCCACGGCCGGTGACGGCACGGGTATCCCGCAGCTTGTCTTCGTGGCCTTCCAGGCGACCTTCGCGATCATCACTGTGGCGCTGATCAGCGGCGCCATAGCCGACCGCGCCAAGTTCAGCGCTTGGGTGCTGTTCGGCGTGGTCTGGGTGACGCTCGTCTACATCCCCATCGCCCACTGGGTCTGGGCCCCCGGCGGATGGCTGTTCGACCTCGGCGCCCTGGACTTCGCGGGTGGAACCGTCGTCCACGTCAACGCCGGTGCGGCGGCGCTGGCGCTCGCTCTGGTGCTCGGCAAGCGCAAGTCCTGGCCCAAGGAGCCGATGCGGCCGCACAACCTCCCGTTCGTGCTGCTCGGCACGGGGCTCCTGTGGTTCGGCTGGTTCGGGTTCAACGCCGGGTCCGCGCTCGGAGCCAACCAGGTCGCCGCGGTGGCCTTCATCAACACGCTCGTGGCCGCCGGTGCTGCCTCGTTCGCCTGGATCGGGGTCGAGCGGTTCCGCGACGGCAGCGCGACCACACTCGGCATCGCCTCCGGAGCCGTCGCCGGCCTGGTCGGGATCACTCCCGCGTGTGGCTTCGTCACCCCCATAGGCGCGATCGGCCTCGGCCTCGTCGTCGGGGCGGCCTGCGCCTACGCCGTCGGACTGAAGTACCGCCTGGGCTTCGACGACTCGCTCGACGTGGTCGGCGTGCACATGGTCGGCGGCATCCTGGGCGCGCTGTTGATCGGATTCCTCGGCACGGCCGCGGTCAACAGCGCCGGCGCCGACGGGTTGCTCGCCGGAGGCGGGCTCGCCCTGCTCGGGAAGCAGGCCGTCGCAGTCGTCGCCACCCTGGCCTACTCGTTCACCGTGACCTTTGTCCTGGGTAAGGTCATCGACCGCACCATGGGCTTCCGCATCGGTGAGGAGGACGAGGCCTCCGGCATCGACAGCGCCGCCCACGCGGAGACCGCCTATGACTTCGGCACCATCCACGCCGGGGTGGGGGCCTTCGTCAAGGCGCTGGACCGCCGCCCGCATGCCACCCCGGACACGAGCGGCAGCGCTCCCACGAAGATAGAGGCGGACGCATGAAGCTGATCACCGCGGTCATCAAGCCGTTCAAGCTGGACGAGGTCAAGGCCGCTCTGGAGACCTTCGGGGTGCGCGGGCTCACAGTCAGCGAGGCGAGCGGATACGGCCGGCAGAAGGGCCACACCGAGGTCTACCGCGGCGCGGAGTACAAGGTCGACCTGGTCCCCAAGCTGCGCGTGGAGGTGCTCGTCGACGACGAGGACGCCGAGCAGACGATCGACGTCATCGTCAAGGCGGCGCAGACCGGAAAGATCGGCGACGGCAAGGTCTGGGCGGTTCCGGTGGACACGGTGGTGCGGGTCCGCACCGGCGAGACCGGTCCGGATGCCCTCTAGGGGTGATGTGATCGGGGTCTATCGCTCCTCCGGTCCGGAGACCGGTCCGGAGCCGACCAAGGCGGCCCCGGACCCTGAGACGCGGCCCGGGGCGGCCACCCGCGAGGCCTACCCGGCCGCCCGGCTCGGCCGGGCCGATGAGCTGGACCGCTGGCTGGCGGGACTGCTCGGGCCCGAACCAGAGCTGGCCCTGGTCGCGGTCGGCAGCCACGGACGACGCGATCTGACCCCCGGAGGCGACCTCGACCTCGTGCTGGTCCACCGCGGCGGTGACGCGGCCCGGGCGGCCCATGTGGCGGCCGTCGCCGACCGGATCTGGTACCCGATCTGGGATTCCGGGTTGCGGCTCGACCACTCGGTCCGCACGCTCCACGAGGCCAGGACGGTGGCCAGATCCGATCTGAAGGCGGCCCTCGGGCTCCTCACGGCACGGCGGATCGCCGGCGACCGGACCCTCCTCGACCAGCTGCGCGCCGAGGTGCTCGCCGACTGGAGGGCCGACGCCCGCCGGCGGCTGGCCGAGCTCGCGGCGATGACCCGCGAGCGCTGGGCCGCACAGGGCGAGCTGGCGTTCCTGCTCGAGCCCGACCTGAAGGAGGCCCACGGCGGTCTGCGGGACGTGCACGCCATGCAGGCCGTGGCGGCCTCCTGGGTGGCACCCGCGCCCGATGAACGCGTACGGGCGGCGTACGGGCTGCTGCTGGACGTCCGGCACGCCCTCCACGAGACCACCGGCCGGGCGTCCGACCGGCTCGTGCTCCAGGAACAGGACACGGTGGCCCGCTCGCTGGGCATGCTCGATGCGGACGCGCTGCTGCGGGCCGTGGCGGAGGCGGCCCGCACGATCACCTACGCCGCTGATCACGTATGGCGGCACGTCGAGCGGTTCTGCACCGTACGGTCGCGAAGTGAGCGCCACCCGCTCGCCGACGGGGTGGTGGAGCACGACGGCGAGGCCGTGCTCGCGCGCGGCGTGGAGCTCGGCGATCCCTCGCTTGTCCTGCGCGTCGCCGCGGCCGCGGCGCAGGCGGGCCTGCCCCTCGGGCCTGCCACCGTGGCCCGGCTGGCCGAGCGCACCGAGCCCATGCCGGTGCCCTGGCCGGCCGAGGCGCGTGCGGCCCTGGTCGCGCTGCTAGGCGCGGGTCCACCCGCGATCGGGGTGTGGGAGGCCCTGGACCAGGCCGGGTTCATCACGCGGCTGCTGCCCGACTGGGAGCGGGTCCGCAACCGGCCGCAGCGCAATCCCGTCCACCGTTTCACCGTCGACCGGCACCTGGTCGAGACCGCGGCCGGCGCCGCGGCGCTCACCCGCGAGGTGGCCCGGCCCGATCTGCTGCTGGTGGGCGCGCTGCTGCACGACATCGGCAAGGGCTGGCCCGGAGACCACTCGCGCAGCGGATCCGTCGTCGCCCGCGATCTCGGCGAGCTGATGGGTTTCTGCGCTCGGGACGTGAAGACGCTGGAGACGCTGGTCCGCCACCATCTCCTGCTCCCGGACACGGCGACACGCCGGGACCTCGACGACCCGGTGACCATCAAGCACGTCGCCGACGCCGTGGGCGACGGTGAGGTCCTCGAACTGCTGGCGGCGCTGACGCTCGCCGACGCCCAGGCCACCGGTCCCGCGGCCTGGGGGGCCTGGAAGGCCCGCCTGGTCGACGAGCTCGTACGCAGGGTCGGCGCGGTGCTGGCGGGGTCGCCCGTACCCCGGGCTCCAGAGCCCACCCGGGAGCAGCTCGCACTGGCCAGACACGGGGGAGGGGCCGTACGCGTCGTCGGGCCGACGGTGACGGTGGTCGCGCCCGATCGCCCGGGCCTGTTGTGGCGGGCCGCCGGGGTGCTCGCCCTGCACCGCCTCGTCGTCCGTACCGCCCGTGCGGTCACTCCCGCGCTGGGCGCAGAGGGTGCGACCGCGATGATCGAGTTCACAGCGGTGCCGGAGTACGGCAACCCGCCCGACCCCGCCGCGCTGGAGGCGGATCTGCGGCGGGTCCTGGCCGGCCGGCTGGATGTGGCCGCCCGTCTGGAAAGACGTGCCCGTGCGGTGCGGGTCCGGCCGGGGGTCCCGGTCCCCGAGCCACGGGTGCGGATCATCGACGACGCGTCCCGCACTGCCACGGTGGTCGAAGTCCGCGCGCACGACCGGCCCGGGCTGCTGTGGCGGATCGGGCAGGCCATCGGCACCCGTGGGCTGCAGGTCCGGGCCGCCCAGGTGGACACGCTGGGCGCGGAGGCCGTCGATGTCTTCTATGTGGTGGACCAGGACGGGCGGCGGCTCGAGGATCCGGGCGAGCTCGAGGGGCTCCGGCGGAGGGTGCTCGAGGGCCTGCGCTGAGCGCGTTCACGCGTCTGCCGATCGACCGCGACGGGCAGGCGTGCGGACCGGATAACCTTGGTGGTCGATCCCCGAAGCTCCTGAGGACTGGTCGAGACACGTGTTCGAGACACTTTCAGACCGCCTGACGACGGTCTTCACCTCGCTGCGCAGCAAAGGCAAGCTGTCCGAGGCCGATATCAACGCGACCGCGCGCGAGATCCGCGTCGCGCTGCTCGAGGCCGACGTGGCACTGCCCGTCGTCAAGGACTTCATCGCGCGGATCAAGGAACGCGCACGGGGGGCCGAGGTCTCCCAGGCGCTCAACCCCGCCCAGCAGGTCGTCAAGATCGTCAATGAGGAGCTCGTCGAGATCCTCGGTGGCGAGACCCGGCGGATCCGGTTCGCCAAGAACCCGCCCACTGTGATCATGCTGGCGGGTCTGCAGGGCGCCGGTAAGACCACGTTGGCCGGAAAGCTGGCCCGCTGGCTCAAGACCGAGGGGCACACGCCGCTCCTGGTCGCCGCCGACCTCCAGCGGCCGAACGCGGTGCAGCAACTCCAGGTGCTCGGTGAGCGGGCCGGGGTGGCGGTGTTCGCGCCCGAGCCGGGCAGCGGCACCGGAGACCCGGTCCAGGTCGCCCGCAGCTCCATCGACCAGGCCAGGCACGCCCAGCACGACGTCGTCCTCATCGACACCGCCGGCCGGCTCGGCATCGACGCCGAGATGATGGGCCAGGCGGCCGACATCCGCGACGCGGTGCGGCCGGACGAGATTCTCTTCGTCGTCGACGCCATGATCGGCCAGGACGCGGTGATCACCGCCCAGGCGTTCCTGGACGGGGTCGGATTCGACGGGGTCGTCCTCACCAAGCTCGACGGTGACGCCCGCGGTGGCGCGGCCCTTTCCGTGCGCCACATCACCGGGCGCCCGATCATGTTCGCCTCCACTGGCGAGAAGCCCGAGGACTTCGACGTCTTCCACCCCGACCGGATGGCCGGCCGGATCCTCGACATGGGTGACATCCTCACCCTGATCGAGCAGGCGGAGAAGACGTTCGACGCCGACCAGGCCGCCAGGATGACGACGAAGTTCGCGTCGGGGGAGGGCTTCACGCTCGAGGACTTCCTCGAGCAGATGATGATGATCCGCAAGCTGGGCCCGATCGGCAACCTGCTGGGCATGCTCCCCGGCATGGGCCAGATGCGCCAGCAGATCGACCAGATCGACGACAAGGATCTCGACCGGGTCGCGGCCATCATCC
>JAOPYH010000087.1 GCA_025964715.1 Streptosporangiaceae bacterium
CGCCGAAGCAGGCGATCAAGGAGGCGCACTCCTCGGCGGAGCTGCTCGAGCTGGTCACCGGCACTGCGACCGACGCGCCGCTGTGCATGACCTGCGGCACGAAGATGCGCCCCGCCGGCAGCTGCTACGTCTGCGAGGGCTGCGGCTCCACCAGCGGCTGCAGTTGATGTGAACGGCCAGGAAATGTCCCCGCTGGCGCGGACAGCAATGTCGGGAGTTCGGACAGCAACGTCCGAGCTTCGGCCAGCGGGACATTCCTGACCGCTGAGGTAGTCGCCGGCCCGGCCCTCGTCGAGGGTCGGGCCGGCGACGGATCGGTGATGGTTTCGACGGCGAGGAAGCCCGGCCGTCGATTCAGGCCGCGGGCGTGACCGTCCCTGGGCGGGCGGCGCGCCGACCGAACCAGAAGAGCGCGGCGAACAGGCAGTAGTCGCTGATGAACGCCGTCGGACCGCCGTGGAGGAGGAACGCGCCGACGAGGGACACGATCACGGCGACGCCGACCCAGAGCGGCATCACGCGGGCGCGGAACACCGCGACGGCGAGGCAGACTGCGCCGGCGATCAGCAGGAGCAGGGCCACCGCCTCGAAGGCATTCAGCCCCGCGGGGATCTGGGCGGGGACGCCGCCGTGGGAGGCGAGGTAGGGCTTGATGAACGCCTCGATGGTCGTCTCCGCCACGTTGAGCATCACCAGCGGCGCGAAGATCCCGACGTATCCCACCAGGGTCAACCGGCGCGCGGCGCGGCCGTGCACGGCGAGGATCGCCGGGAGGCCGAGGACGACGAGTACGTTGCCCGCCAGCGCCACGCCGTACATCGGCTGCCACAGCGGATCGGTGGGCCCCCCGTCGCCGGTGCCGTGCATGGCCAGGCTCACGCCGAGGAAGCCGATCGTGGCGAGCACGGACCCGGCCATCAGGGCTAGGCCGGCCAGCCGGGCGTCGGCGCTCGGAAGGGCCTCGATGCGCGCGGCCACGGCGGAGCCGGGTCGGGGGTCGGTCGTCGGACTGGTCATCACGTCTCCTGTTGCCGAGGCGGGTGGATGCAGCAGCCGACTGTGCGGGAGCGCCGGGGTTCGGGTCGTCGGACCGCCGTAGCGACCTCGGTCCTCCCTCGGTCTGCGGCCGGGACGGGCGTCTACGACCAGGGTCGGTACCGGGTGGTGCCGTGGGATGACGTGCCGGCGCGTGTCCGGCAGTACGGTCCCGACGTGGCGGCGACCGGACCGGCGACGGAGGTGCGGGGAACGCCGTCGGACCTGGCTGCATCCGCGGACGGTCCCGAGGCGCGGGGACGGTCGGCGCTGCTGACCGACGTCGCCATCGCGACTGCGCTCACCGCCTTCGCCCAGCTCGACCTGCGCCTGAACCTCGACAACTCGACACCTTTCGGGCCGCACTGGGCGGTGGTGGTCTGCACGCTCGTCGCGACCGGCGCGCTCGCGTTCCGGCGGCGCGCCCCACTGGCGACGGTGCTGGCCAGTGCCGCGGCCGTGGCCGGCCCGCAGATGTTCACCGTGCTGACGACGACCCTGTGGGGCGACTTCGTGCCGATGCTCGTCGCCGCGTACTCCGTCGCCCGGCATGCCGACCGCCAGCGCGCGGCGGCAGGGGTCCTGGTCGTGGCGACAGCGTTCGTCGTCCTCATGGTCCGGGTGCCGAGCGTGGGGACGACGGGGAACATCCCGTTCGCGTTCGTGCCGCTGGCCGTGGTGACGCTGGTCGGCCGGGGACTGCGCCGCCGGCACCGCAGCCACGCCGCACTGTCCCTGCACGCCAGCCGGCTGGCCGAGGACCAGGCGGCGTGGGGCCGCGACGCGATCGCTGCCGAGCGCGCCAGGATCGCCCGCGAGCTGCACGACGTGGTCGCGCACTGCGTCAGCGTGATGGTGATCCAGGCCGGTGCCGCCGAGGACCTCCTCGACCGCGACCCGGAGGCGGCGCGGCAGCCGCTGCGTGCCGTCCAGGCCACCGGGCAGGAGGCCGTCGCCGAGCTCGGCCACATGCTCGGTCTGCTGCGCGGCGGGGCGGCGGCGCCGGAGGCGCTCGCACCGCAGCCGGGCGTCGCGCAACTGCCCGAGCTCGCCGCCCAGGTCCGCCACGCCGGGCTCACCGTCGACTACGACGTCCAGGGCACACCGCGCGACCTGCCCCCCGGCGTGGACGTCGCTCTCTACCGGCTCACGCAGGAGGCGCTGACGAACGTGCTCAAGCACGCCCGAGGGGCGCGCGCGAGCGTCGTCCTGCGCCACGCCGAGGGGGCGGTGGAGCTGAGCATCCACGACGACGGGCGCGGCGCTGCCACCGGCGTCGGGCTGGGGCACGGGCTGATCGGCATGCGCGAGCGGGTCGCGCTCTACGGGGGCACGTTGTCGGCGGGTCCACGGGAGGGCGGGGGATTCGCCGTGGAAGCCGTGATCCCGTTCGGGCCCGGAACCCGGGCGCATCCAGCATGATCCGGGTGCTGCTCGCCGACGACCAGGCGCTGGTGCGCGGCGGATTCCGCTCGATCCTCGAGGGCCAGCCGGACATGGAGGTCGTCGGCGAGGCGGCGGACGGCGTCGAGGCGGTCGAACTCGCGATCGCCGCGCGGCCCGACGTCGTCGTCATGGACATCCGGATGCCCCGGCTGGACGGCATCGCAGCCACCCACCGCCTGCTGGAGCGGCACGCATCGCCGGCCCGCGTGCTAATGCTCACCACCTTCAACCAGGAGGCGTACATCTACGACGCGCTGCGCGCCGGGGCCAGCGGCTTCCTGCTGAAGAGCGCGCCCCCACGCGAGCTGGCCGGCGCGATCCGCACGGTAGCGGCGGGTGACGCGCTGCTCGCCCCCGAGATCACCCGGGCGATGATCCAGGACTACCTGCAGCGGCCTCGCCCCGGGGCGGCGACCCCGGAGGTCCTGACGGTCCTGACGCCGCGGGAACTAGAAGTGCTGGGCCTCATCGCGCGGGGGCGCTCGAACACCGAGATCGCGACCGAGCTGTTCCTCAGCGAGCCCACGGTGAAGACCCACGTCACCCGCATCCTCGCCAAGCTTCAGCTGCGCGACCGGGTGCACGCCGTGGTCCTGGCGTACGAGTGCGGCCTCGTCCGCCCGGGCGTCGGCTGACGAGGGGCGTCCGAGCGGGCCGGGACATTCCGTGGCCGTTGGATGGACATTGGATGGCCGTCGACAGTTGATGTGAACGGCCAGGAAATGTCCTGCTGACGCGGCCAGCAACATCCCGAGTCCGGTCAGCATGTCCCGGACTTGGCCAGCGGGACACTTCCCCGGCTGGTCGGCCGTCCACCGGCCCGGTTCCTCCTCGAGGGCCGCGGCCGGTGGCTTCGCGCGGGTAAACGGAACACGATGATGGATCGACCGCATCAACGGCGCGTGGCGGGCCGGTCCCACCACCTGTTGCTGGTGCGACCTGTTGCTGGTGCGAGCGGCCGGGAGACCACCGCGGGTCCTCCCCTCAACCGGTCTCGGACGTCGGGGGCGCCTTTGGGTGGACGACGAACCGCAGCGCGAGGGAGAAGTACTGGCCGACGCGGAGAAGGTGCCCCGCGCTTCCGGTGCTCCGGACGCTGAGGTGGCATTGCTGCTGCAGCATTCGGCTGAGCCCGTTGAAGAGGGGTTGATAGGCGCTGCGCGGCTGGAGTGCCGGCTTTCCACGGCACGACTCGGCGGCCAGCGCTGCAGTGCGCCCCCGAGGCCAGGATGCGAACGCACCAAACATGGTGCGTGACGTGACGCACTTGATGTTGCGCACCGGGGGCCGGTCACGCGCACCGATGTGAGGACGCCGCGATTGCAGGCTGCTCGGCTGTTCGAGGGGGACTCGGGCACCCCGGCGTGGGCAATCGCCCACCAGGGCCCTTCACTTCTGCACAGGAGGACGGGGGTTGGATGTCCGGCGACGTCGCCCGGGCTTGGCATCCGCTCTGCGGAATTCGGCGTCAGGGGCCCGTCACGGAGAGAGGGCTCGGGCCATGCGACCGGGTTCCCCGATGAGGCGGGACAAGAGACCTGACCACCAGGCCTCTGGTACCCGGCATCGTCGGGTGGCCGGACGGAGTCCGACCTCGGAGCACCGGTGGAGCCGCATTCCCTCGCTGCTCTCCCGTGAATCAGTCCTCGATCGCCGGGCACAGAGCGTCAGAAGACCGTGTACCCGCCGTCGACCACCAGCACCGAACCGGTCATGAAGGACGACGCCGGGCTGGCCAGGAACAGCACCGCCGGGGCGATCTCCTCGGGGTCGGCCGCGCGCTGCTGAGGCGCGTCGTCGACCCAGTG
>JAOPYH010000136.1 GCA_025964715.1 Streptosporangiaceae bacterium
CCAAGCTGCGCCGCGTCGCCGAACTCCTCGACACCCCCGCCGATCACGCCGCCCGCACGGGGCAGGTGTCGAGTTTGGAGCCATACGGGATGGCGGTGTCGGTGAACGCCTTCACCTTCAGCCGGTACACGGCCGCCTCGATGCCCTGCTCGGTCTCGACCAGGTCCGCCACGTCGAGGGCGACCAGCTCGGAGACGCGGGCCGCGGAGGCGAAGCCGAGGAGCAGCAGCGCGGCGTCGCGCTTGCCTGCGAGGGTGTCGCGGTCGAGGGTGGCGAGCATCTCGCGGAGCCGGGCCGGTACGGCGGGCTGCGCCTTGCGGGCGCGGGCAGCGGGGTCCTTGGCGCGGGCGAGCTGGTCGCGGTAGCCGGACAGCACCATGCGGGCGCCCTTGGTCTCCGGTGGCTGGACGTTCGCGGCCCGGTGCGCGGTGCGGATGGCAGCGACGGCCCGCTCGATGGAGCTCGGACCGTACGGCCGGCCGGTGCTCGGCCGGGGCGCGGTCGTCAGCGTGGTGACGTACTCGATGACCGT
This sequence comes from Streptosporangiaceae bacterium, assembly GCA_025964715.1. GTDB lineage: Bacteria > Actinomycetota > Actinomycetes > Streptosporangiales > Streptosporangiaceae > Actinomadura_C. The sequence continues at coordinate 533 of JAOPYH010000136.1, forward strand.
CTCGGGAGACGCGGGCAGCGGGGGGCGGCCGACGGCGGCGCACCAGTCGGTGAACTGCTCCCAGTCCGATGCGTAGGCGCGGCGGGTGCTGTCGGCGGTGCCGGCGGCGAGTGCGGCGCGGGCTGCCCCGGAAAGAGGTTGGGTCGTGTTGTCGACGGCGGCTGACGGGGCATCGGACCGGGTGGCGATCTCCGAACTCTGGCTCATGAGAAGGAACGTTATCGTGAATCAGGTGCTGACTGCCCGGGAAACGCCGAAGCCCCGCCGGATGTCCCGGCGGGGCTCGTTCACCACACGATGAATTGTCAGGCCGCGTCCGGGCCGTCGTCCTCGCCGGCCGCCTCGTAACGGCTCGCGTGCCACGCCGCAGCGGTCATGCCGTCCGGCTTGGCCGAGACCTCCGGCGCCTTCACCCGAGCCGCGAGCTGCACACCGGCCGGCACCGGCACCTCGACCGCAACCTCCTCCGGCACCTCCTCACCCCACAAGCGGCCCGCCAGCTTCTCCGCGGACGTCGTACGCCGCATCGTCGGCTTCCTCGTCATCCCGTCTCTCCCTTCATCCATCCCGCCAGCAAATCCACCGTCAGCGGCACCCGGAGCGCACCGAGCACCACATGCCCGTCATCCACCACCCACGGCGGCGGATCCACCTTCCCGAACCAGGTCGCGACCGACCGCTGCGCCGTCAGCGTGTCGCCGATGAGCCGCCGCGCTTCGGCCGTGACCTCGCCCTGGTCGGCCTCGCCGCTCTCTGCACGGGCATCAAGGGCCTGCCACGCCCGCCCCAGGGCGTCCATCTCGCTCTGCACGGTGCTGCGCGCCTGGCTGATGTGCCACTGCCGTTCCATATAGCCCACACCATCTGTGGTGCGGGTCTGCTTGATCTCGTCCAACGTTCCTCCAAGGTGGTGAGGAAGCCGGGCCCCGACGGCCGGGGCCCGGCCGGGTGGTCAGGCGTCCAGCGGCGCCGGGGCAGGAAGCCGCTCGATGCTCTCGGCGAGAGCCCGCGCAGTCCCATACCCCTTCGCCCTGGACGCGTACGACAGGCCGAGGCGCGCCGGCTGAGACGCGGCGGTCTCGTGCAGCTGAGCGAAGATGCCCGCCTCAGCGAGAGCAGCGACAGCGGCCTCCAGCGCGCGGGCGTACTTCCGGCAAGCCACGGCGTGACCCGTCGCGTAGGCCGCGCCGGCACTGTCGGCAGTGGTCACCGAGACATCGATCGCGTCCTGAAGCGCGGCCGACACGGCTTCCTCAGCTGCCTGGACGACGTGGCGGTCACGACGCTTGGCGCGCTGCGCCGTGCTGGCCGCGTCCTGGGCGGCGAGCAGCTTCTCCACGGCGGTACGGAGCGCTTCGGGGAGGATGCCCAGGTCGCCGGGGACTTCGATGTCGTACGAACTGCTCATGAGCGGTGTGAGGGCGACGGTGCGGCCGCGGACGAGCTCTGAAAAGGTCACGGTGTTCTCCTGCTGGTTGGGTGGCTGATCGTGGGCCCCGGGCGGGGCCGCGTCGTTCTTGCTACGCCGCGCCGTCGGGCGGGCCGTCGTCGCCGTGCATACGGGCAGCCGCACGAGCCGCCCACCGCGGGGCCGGCGGCCGGGCTGCCGACCGCCGCGCCTCCAGACCTCGAAGCGAAGTCACAACCTCCTCGACACGCTGCTGCAGCGCAGCCTCTCCGGCCGGCGTCGCCTCCTTGTCCGCCTTCGGCTCCGGCTCCGTGTCGGGTTCGTGTCCCGCTCGCGCGGCCAGTCGAGCGGCCCATTCGTTGGCCATGTCGATTCCCTCTCTCGATGTGGTGGAGCGGGCCGGGCCGCGGTGACGGCCCGGCCGGGGGTGGTCAGTCGACGCTGTCGGGCAGCTCGGCGAGCAGCTCGCGGAGTTCCCCGCGGAGGCGGGCGATGTGCTGCCGGACGGGGAGGTCCAGGGCGGCCCGGTTGTCGGTGGAGATGCTGATGATGGCGCGGCCGGGGACTACGGACCGGGCGAGGATCGCGGCCTGCGCGGCTTCCTGTAGGGCGTCGAGGGCGTCGCGTACGGCCGTGTTGGCGCGGTCCGTGGCGGCCGTGAATGCTGCGCCTGCGGCGTCGATGATGGCGGTGGAGCTGCTGGCGGTGGTGTGGGCGAAGACCTGCAGCGCGTCGTTCACAACGGCATCGGCGGCGGTGGCTTCTGCGGCGAGGCGGCCCTTGTCGGGGATTTGGGCTGTGTCGTAGGCCTGTCGGATGCGGGCGCGGTCGGCGACGGCTGCGGTGAGGGTGTCGAGGGCGGTACGGCAGGGCGCGGGGAGGTGTGCGCCGACGAGTTCGATCTGTACGGGCGGGTTCATGGGGCTGGGGATTGAGAGTGTGGTGACGGCGGACATGTGGGTTCTCCTTCGGTGTTGGGTGGGTGGACCGGCCGCCCTGGTCGACGGCCGGGCCGAGGGCGGTCAGTGCCCGGTGAGCAGCTGGTCGAAGCGACCGAGCAGGACATCGACGTGGCACGGCTCAGTCAGCGGACAGCGGCACGCGAACCGGGTACCGATCGGCTCGCTGGCAGCCTGGGCGACGATCTCGGGGTGCGCGTCGAGGTGCTGGGCGTAGAGCGTGAGGGATTCCGTGCGGTCGTGGATGGCACCACGGCAGGCCGCTTGCTTGCATGGCTTGTCGATGCGGTGAGGGTTGGCGTACGGGGAGCCCGGGAGGCCCGGGCCGCGGCGGCCGGCGTAGATGGCACCGTCGGGCAGACGCGGGTGGAAAAGGTCGCCGGTGACTTTGGCTCGGCGGGTGTGGGCTGTGGTCATGGTCGTCTCCTGGTGGATGCTGGAAGGGTGGCCGTGCCTGATGACGGCGGGCACGGCCACACATCGGGCGCGGTTGCACGGCCCGTACGGCGGCGGCCGGGCAGCCGGCAGCGGGGCCGTCACACCTGACCGCCATCGACCATGGCCCGCGCCAGAGCCCGCGCGACCAGCCGCCGCTTCCTGGCCGGCGACGCCCCCGCCGGAATCGACACCGACACCGTGCCCGGCGGGCGCACGGGCGGCGTGAGCCGGTCCAGGACCTCCGACACCGCCGCGTGCAGCTCCGGGCCCGTACGCCCACCGGCCCGCATGATCTGCCGCACCTCCTCCACCGCCGCGGCGAACTCCGGCTGCCGACGCCAAGTGCGGAGCGTCCCCGTCGACACCCCCACCTGCTCCGCGATCTCCCGGTACGAGGCACTGCTGGCGAGCAGCAGCGCGGCCTGAGACTTTTTCCTCTGGTCAGTCATGGACATTTCTGGTCACCTTTCTCGGGGTCAGTGATGGTGCGTGCGGTCGAGCGGTCCGCCGGGGCCGTCGAGGACTTCAATCCAGGGGCGCCCGCGTGGGCATGCGGCGGTGCCGCGCTGCGGCGGGAGCGTCCTGTTCCGGCACCCGTAGAAGTCGGACAAGGCCCAGTCCCGCAGCCACCACAGGCGCCGCCACGCGGTCGTTGGAGACAGGCCGGTGGCGGCGGCGGCCTGGCGGATGGACGCGCCGGCCGTGACCTGCTCCAGGACGGCGAGGCCCTGGGTGACTTTCGTGGGGAAGGGCACGCGGCGGTAGGGGGTGCCTGCGCCTCTGCTGCGGGTTGCCTGGGTCATTTCGTTTCACTCCCAACGTTGTGTTGGTGGTGGGTGGTTGTTGCTGGTGGGGGTGGGTGTGGTGGTGTCTCGGTTAGCCGCCGGTTGCGGCGGGGGTGGCGTTGGAGGTGGCGGCGAGGTGCCGGAGCTTCGTGGCGTGGCGGAGGATGAGGCCGGCGTCCCGGGTGGTTTTGCGGCGTGCGCGGTCTGCCTTGTCTGCGGCTATGCGTCGGCGGGCGGCCTCGATCTTCTGGGCGACCAGGTCATCGACGTTCACGACGTTGGGGCCTGAAGCTCGCAGCGGACAGTCACCTTGGGCTGACCGGGCTCCGGGTCGATGTCGGAGTACATCCACCGGTACGCCGTCTCGTGGACCAGGCGCGACCCGTCGTAGAACACCGGCTCGACCTCGTTGGAGGGTCCTGCGTTGAGGTAGTAGCGCTTCACCATCGCCCACGCGGCGACGGGGAAGGTGCCCTCGAATTCAACGGTCCGTTCTTTGGTCTCGCGGTCGAGTTCCTCGCGGCGGACGTGCACTTGCCAGCCAGGGGCGGCGGGGATGATGGACTGGATCTCGCCACGGAACCGTTCTTCGGCGGTGGTCACGGTGTTCTCCTTCGTGGTGTTCTTGGGGTGGGCCGCCCCGATACCCGCGGGGCGGCCCGTAGTGCTGGTGGTCACGCGGTGGTCGGGTACTCGCGCACCCGGAGGTCTGCCGGCCAGTCGGCAGGGTTGCCGCCCTTCTTGTCCGACGCTCCGTTCGTCTTGGCCCACACGGTGCCGAGCTGCTTCACGAATGGCGCGGTGCTGGTCTCGCGGCACTGGCCGACGATGTCCCGGATCCAGTCGAGTTCGAGCGGGCGGGAACCCGGGCCGCTCTCGCCGCCGAGGATCAACCAGTCGATGTCATCCAGGCGCAGCGACGGGAGCGGGCCGAGGAGCGGCTCGGCGGAGATGAAGCGGACCGCGGCCGGCGCCTGGCGTAGCGCGTCGGCGCGGCGGGTGTAGTCGTCGGACTCGATGCTCGTGCCGAGCCACACGTTGGGCAGCGGCTCGGTCAGGCCAAGTTCGGCGTGAACCTTCCCCAGGACGCGGGCGAGGCGCTCCGGGCGCTTGGTGAGGATCTGGTAGGTGTGCCGCGGGGTGTCGGCCATGACCTTCCACGCCTCGGTGATGAAGCCGACCGGCACCTTCGCCAGGAACAGGTCAGAGAGGCTGTTCACGAACACCTTGCGTGGCTTCTGCCACCGGTACGGCTGGGTGAGCCGCTCGGGGTGGAGCTGGAGGCTTGTGGATGAGCCTGGTCCTTTGCCGTCGAAGCGGCGGTGCGCCATCCGGAAGGGCGGGGTTCGCTCGATGTAGCAGTTGTCACAGCCGTCCGAGATGCGGGTGCATCCGGTGACGAAGTTCCAGGTCTCCTCGGTCCATTCGATGGTCGTGCTCATGGTGCTTCTCCTTGGGGTTGTCGGTGGGTTGTCGGGTGCGGGCCGTCAGACGGCGATGAACAGCTGCGGCAGTTCGGCGAGGGCAGTGCGCACGTCACGATGCCGCTGGCGACGATCCGCCTCGGCGGCAACGGCGACCTGAAGATCGGCCTGAAGCTGGTTGAGGCTGGCGCCGTACCCGTCCACCTCGGCATCGAGGACTGCCTTGGCCGTCCCTGACTTGAACGGCCCTCTGGGGAAGATGTTCTCCTCCTCGCGGTGCGCTGCCACGGCAGCGGCCGAGGCCGTCGCCAGAACCGGAACGCTCCCGGTACCCGGGATGTGGCGCTCGTTCTCGCGCGGGTGGCGGCGCCTGTATTCGCCGGCGCGTCCGGTGCGGATGAGCGGGTTGTCGAGCGGGTTGTCGACGTACCCCGTGCGCAGCGACTCGCGGACACAGGCGGTTAGGAGCTTGTCGGCTGTCGGGCAGCGGAATGCGTACTCGGCGCCGCCGTGGGCGAAGGGGTCGTGCTCTACGCGGGCGCGCAGCAACTCGGCTCCGTGCTGCCAGACGATGTGCCAGTGAGCCGGGGCGTCGCCGCATTTGTCGGGGTGGTAGTTGACGTGGCCCCAGGTGACGCCGTTGAGGGTGCCGTCTTCGGCGATGAGCGGGTGCTCGGGGAGTTGGCGGAAGACGGCGAGGGTGACTTGTTTGCCGCTGATGGTGAGGGTCTTCACTTCGACGGCGGCGGTGGTGATGGTGGCGTTCTGGGTGGTGAGCTGCTTGGGCACGGGTGACTCCTTCAGGGCTGGAAGGTGGCGGGTACGGCGGCGCGGCTGGCTTGGATTCGCTGCCAGGTGGGGCACCAGTCGTCGTGTGCGATGCCGATGGACCAGAAGCTGGGCTGTTCCTGGGTGAGGCGTTGTTCGGCTTTGCAGGTGTCGCTGCCGCCTGGGATGACGGCGCCGTCGAGTTCGGGCGGGAAGACGCTCATGTGT
>JAOPYH010000138.1 GCA_025964715.1 Streptosporangiaceae bacterium
ATGACAGTGGGCCCGCCGTAGAGGCCCGCGACGGCAGGGAACGGAGGCTTGAGCCTGGGCTGACCCCGATATCCCTCGAGGGAGTCGAGGAGCGCCGTCTCCTCGCCGCAGATGTAGGCGCCGGCGCCGGCGTGCACGACCAGTTCGAGGTCGAAGCCGGAGCCGAGGATGTTCGTGCCGAGATAACCGGCCGCGTAGGCATCGGCGACCGCCTGCTGCAGCCGGCGGATGACGTGCAGCACCTCACCGCGCACGTAGATGAAGGCGTGCTTGGCGCGGATCGCGTACGCGCTGATCACGATGCCCTCGATCAGCACGTGCGGGTCCGCCATGAGCAGCGGGATGTCCTTGCACGTGCCCGGCTCGGACTCGTCGGCGTTGACGACCAGGTAGTGCGGCTTGCCGTCGCCCTGCGGGATGAAGCCCCACTTCATGCCGGTGGGGAAGCCGGCGCCGCCGCGGCCGCGCAGTCCCGAGTCCTTCACCGCCTGAACGACGGCGTCGGGTTCCATGCCGAGGGCCGTACGGAGGGCGCGGTAGCCGCCGCCCCGCTCGTAGGCCGCGCGGGTGAAGGAGTCGGGCTGGTCCCAGCTCTTCGTCAGGATCGGCGTCAGCGTGGTCACTGTGTGTCCCTTTCAGGAGCGGTCCAGCCGCGCTCTTTGGCGAGCTCGAGGCCGCGCAGCGACTCCGGGCCGGCCTGGATCCCCTCACCGGCCCGGCCGTCGGGGAATCCCGCGAGGACCCGGGAGGCGTCCTTCCAGCCGCACACGCTCGTGGCGCCGCGGGTGGGAGCGACGGACTTGCCGGCCCGCAGGTCGTCGACCAGCTCCTTGGCCTTCTCGGGAGTCATGTTGTCGAAGAACTCCCAGTTGACCATCATCACCGGCGCGAAGTCGCAGGCCGCGTTGCACTCGATCCGCTCGAGGCTGACCTTGCCGTCCTCGGTGACCTCGTCATGGCCCACTCCGGCGTGCTCACTGAGCGTCCGCCAGATTTCGTCGCCGCCCATCACCGCGCAGAGCGTGTTGATGCACACCCCGACGTGGTATTCGCCGGCCGGCTCGCGCTTGTACTGCGTGTAGAAGGTCGCGACACCCGTGACCTCGGCCGGCGTGATGCCCAGCATGTCCGCGCAGAGCTCGATGCCGTCCGGTGAGACGTTGCCGTCCACCGACTGCACCAGGTGCAGCATCGGCAGCAGCGCCGAGCGCGGCTTCGGGTACCGCCCGATGATCTCCTTGGCGTCCCGCTCGAGCCGCTCGCGCAGCTCGGGTTCGTACGTCACCTGTCCACTCCCCCCATCACCGGGTCAAGGCTGGCCACGGCCGCGATGACGTCCGCCACCATGCCGCCTTCGCTCATCGCGGCGGTCGCCTGCAGGTTCGTGAACGACGGGTCGCGGAAGTGCGCGCGGTACGGGCGGGTGCCGCCGTCGCTCACCACATGCACGCCGAGCTCGCCGCGGGGCGACTCCACGGCGGCGTAGGCCTGTCCGGCCGGGACCCGGAAGCCCTCGGTCACCAGCTTGAAGTGGTGGATGAGCGCCTCCATGGAGGTGCCCATGATGTGCGCGATGTGCGCCGGCGAGTTGCCCATGCCGTCCGCGCCGATGGCCAGCTGCGCGGGCCACCCGACCTTCTTGTCCTCCACCATCACCGGGCCCTTGACCGAGCCGAGCCGGTCCACGCACTGCTCGATGATCTTCAGCGACTCCTCCATCTCCCGCATCCGCACGAGATAGCGGCCGTACACGTCGCAGGTCTCCTCTGTGGCGACCTCGAAGTCGTAGGTCTCATAGCCGCAGTAGGGCTGGCTCTTGCGCAGGTCCCAGGGCAGGCCGGTCGACCGCAGCACCGGGCCGGTGATCCCGAGGGACATGCACCCGGTCAGGTCGAGATAGGCGATGTCCTTGGTGCGCGCCAGGTAGACCGGGTTGGCGTCCAGCAGCTTGCGCATCTGCTTGATGCGCTTGGGCATCCGCCGGAGGTACTCCTGGATCTTGTCGATCGCGCCCGGCGGCAGATCCTGCGCGACGCCGCCCGGCCGGACGTAGGCCATGTTCATCCGCAGCCCGGTCACCAGCTCGAGGATGTCGAGGGTGTACTCGCGCTCGATGAACCCGTTCAGCATGACGGTCGTGGCGCCGAGCTCCAGGCCGAAGGTCGCGATCGCCACCAGGTGCGAGGAAATCCGGTTGAGCTCCATCATCATGACCCGGATGATCTGCGCGCGCTCCGGGACCTGGTCGGTGATGCCGAGCAGCTTCTCGACGCCGAGGCAGTACACCGTCTCGTTGAAGATCGGCGCCAGGTAGTCCATCCGGGTGCAGAACGTGGTGCCCTGCGTCCAGGTGCGGAACTCCATGTTCTTCTCGATGCCGGTGTGCAGGTAGCCGATGCCGACCCGAGCCTCGTCCACCGTCTCGCCGTCGAGGGTCAGGATCAGCCTGAGGACGCCGTGCGTCGACGGATGCTGCGGGCCCATGTTGATGACGAGCCGCTCGTCCTCGCCGTCCGCGGCGCCGTCGAGCACCTCGTCCCAGTCCTGACCGGCGACGTTGAAGACCTTGCCCTCGGTGGGCTGGGGCGCCTCGGTGCGAGTGTGGTGTCCTGTCGTGGTCATACGTACGACCTCCGCTCGTCGGGGGGCGGGATCTCGGCTCCGCGGTACTCCACCGGGATGCCACCGAGCGGATAGTCCTTGCGCTGCGGGTGGCCGACCCAGTCGTCGGGCATCTCGATGCGGGTGAGGCCCGGGTGGCCGTCGAAGACGATCCCGAAGAAGTCGTAGGTCTCGCGCTCGTGCCAGTTGTTGGTCGGGTAGACCGAGACGACCGACGGGACGTGCGGGTCGGCGTCCGGGCAGGTGACCTCGAGCCGGATCCGCCGGTTGTGGGTCATCGACAGCAGGTGGTAGACCGCGTGCAGTTCGGCGCCGACGTCCGGCGGATAGTGCACGCCGGAGACGCCGGTGCACATCTCGAAGCGCAGCCGCGGCTCGTCGCGGAGGCTGCGGGCCACCTCGAGCAGGTGCTCGCGGACGACGTAGACGGTCATCTCGCCGCGGTCCACCACGATCCGCTCGATCGCGTGGGCGAACTCCGGGAAGGTCCGCTCCAGCTCGTCGGCCACCTCGTCGAAGTAGCCGCCGAAGGGCCGCGGCGTGGAGACCTTGGGGCTCTGGCGGACCAGCAGCCGGCCATAGCCGGAGGTGTCACCGGTGGTCTTCGCGCCGAACATCCCGGTGCGGGCCACCGGCTGCTCACGGCGGTCCGGCTCCTTGGGCGCCGGCAGCCGGTCGGCCGTCTGCTCGGCGGTCTGCTCCGGCGGCTGCTGGGGTGCGTCGCTCATATGGCACCCACCCCGGACTGGCCGAGCAGCGGCAGGGACTTGAGCCGCGACTCCTCCAGCACCTTGATCTCCTCGCGCCGGTGCGCGCCGAGCTTGGTGTTCTGGATCTTGTCGTGCAGCTTCAGGATCGCGTCGAGCAGCATCTCCGGACGTGGGGGGCATCCGGGCAGGTAAATGTCGACCGGTACGATGTGGTCGACACCCTGCACGATCGCGTAGTTGTTGAACATCCCTCCACTGGAAGCACAGACCCCCATAGCGATGACCCACTTGGGTTCGGCCATCTGGTCATAGATCTGACGGAGGACCGGGGCCATCTTCTGACTGACCCGGCCTGCCACGATCATGAGGTCGGCCTGCCGGGGCGAGCCAGAGGCACGTTCCATTCCCCATCGGGAGAAGTCGTGCCGCGGGTCGCCGGCGGCCATCATCTCGATGGCGCAGCAGGCGAGACCGAAGGTCGCCGGCCAGACCGAGCTCTTGCGTGCCCACCCCACGACCTGCTCGACCGTGCTGAGCAGAAATCCGCTGGGGAGCTTTTCCTCTAGGCCCATACCGGGCCTCCCTCATCGAAATGACCCATTTCAGTCCCACTCCAGACCGCCACGCCGCCAGACGTAGGCGTACGCGACCAGCACGGTGATGATGAACATCACCATCTCCACGAGACCGAACATCCCGAGGCTGTCGAAGGCGACCGCCCATGGATACAGGAAGATGATCTCGATGTCGAAGACGATGAAGAGCATCGCCGTGAGGTAGTACTTCACCGGGAACCGGCCTCCGCCGGCCGGCTGCGGGGTCGGCTCGATCCCGCATTCGTAGGCGTCGAGCTTGGCCCTGTTCCATCGCTTCGGGCCGGTGAACGAGCCCATGAGCACCGAGACGGCCGCGAAGCCGAACCCGAGCACTCCGAGCACGATGATCGGAACATAGAGATTCACGGGTTCCTACACCCCCTCCTCGGTACGCACGGCGATGTACGCGGCGCACGGACGATCGCCCCGGACGTGGTCAAGGTCACAGCCGGGATTGCCATCCTAGGCACGCTGATCATCGCCTTGTTCATCGGGGGTCATGCCGCGGGGGCGACCTTCGATATGGCGTTGATGATCCGGTCCATCGCGTCGCCGCCACGCGGGTCCGTGAGGTTGGCCAGAAGCTTCAACGTGAACCGCATGAGGGTCCGGTGCGGCAGTCCGTGGGTGGCCGCGAACTTCATCACCCGCGGGTCGCCGATCGCCTTCACGAAGACCCGCCCGACGGTGTAGTAACCGCCGTAGGCCTCCTTGAGGACCCTCGGATAGTCGTAGAGCGCGCGCTCGCGCTGTGCCGGGGTCGGCCGGGCCACGGCCTGCACGATGACGTCCGCGGCGTACTGCCCGGACTCCATGGCATAGGCGATGCCCTCGCCGTTGAACGGGTTGATCATGCCGCCGGAGTCGCCCACGAGCAGGAGCCCCCGGGTGTAGTGGGGCTGCCGGTTGAAGCCCATCGGAAGCGCGGCGCCGCGGACCGGGCCGGTGGCGTTGTCCTCGACGAACCCCCACTCCTCCGGCATGTTGGCGACCCAGCGCTTCAGCATCGCGCGGTAGTCGGTGTTGCCGAAGCCCTTGCTGGTGTTGAGCAGGCCCAGGCCGACGTTCGAGGTGCCGTCGCCGACGCCGAACACCCAGCCGTAGCCGGGCAGCAGCCGGGGGTCGCCCTTCTCGTCCTGGTCCCACAGCTCGAGCCAGGACTCGAGGTAGTCGTCCTCGTGCCGGGGGCTCTCGTAGTAGCGCCGGACCGCGACCCCGAGGGGGCGGTCCTCCCGCTTACGCAGCCCCATGGCCAGGGACAGGCGCGAGGAGTTTCCGTCCGCGGCGACCACGAGGGGAGCGGAGAACGTGACCTCGGCACCGTCCTGCTTGGCCTGCACGCCGACGATGCGGCCGGTGCGCTCGTCCACCACGGGAGCCGTCACGTTGGTGTTCTGATGCAGACGCGCACCGGCCTTGACGGCCCGGTCCGCGAGGATCTCGTCGAAGTCGAGCCGGGTGCGCACCAACCCGAAGTCGGGGAAGTTCGCCAGCTCCGGCCACGGCAGCTCGAGCCGCACACCGCCGCCGTAGATGCGCAACCCCTTGTTACGGATCCAGCCGGGGGCGTCGAGGTCGACCCCCATGCTGATGAGGCTCTTGACCGCACGCGGCGTGAGGCCGTCGCCGCAGACCTTCTCACGGGGGAAGGCGGTCTTCTCGAGAAGCAGGACGTCCAGGCCGGACTGGGCCAAGTAGTAGGCGGTCGTCGACCCGGCGGGGCCGGCCCCTACGACGATGACGTCGGCTTCTCGGGCGGAGTCCGTCACTTTCGTCCCTCTTGTTCCCGCTCGTTCGCTTGTGAAGGACTTCACAAATGCTTTCGTATGGAGCCTACTCCTGCTTCGGGTAATGCGTGTACCCGAGCCCTTACTCTGCGATCACCCTTAACGATCACTATCCGAAGGGTCGAGCGGCCGGCTCAGGCGGGCCTGCGGCCCTGGTGGAGCGCCACCACGCCGAAGGTCAGGTCCCGCCAGCGCACCGCTTCCCACCCCGCGTCCCCGAGCAGGCCGGCGAGTGCCGCCTGGTCCGGCCAGGCCAGCGTCGACTCGGCCAGGTAGGTGTAGGAGTCGGGATTCGAGCTGGCCTTGGCGAGCAGCGGCAGGCCGTACCGCAGGTGCAGCCGGTGGCCGAGCCGCAGGAGCGGGTTGGGCGGGCGGCTGACCTCGCAGACCAGCAGCCGGCCACCGGGCCGGGTCACCCGCAGCAGCTCACGCAGGGCCTGGCCGGTGTCCGCGACATTGCGCAGCCCGAACGAGATGGTGACGGCGTCGAAGGAGCCGTCGGCGAACGGCAGCCGGAGCGCGTCGCCCGCGACGAAGCCCAGCCGCCCGGCCGCAGGGCCTCCTCCGTTGCGCCGCGTTCCCACCCGGAGCATCCCGAGGGAGAAGTCGCAGGCGACGCAGCGCGCCCCCGCCTCGGTGAAGGGCACCGACGACGTGCCGGTGCCCGCGGCGAGATCGAGGACGAGTTCGCCGTCGCGGACGTCGAGTGCCCTGCGGACGGCTCGGCGCCACCGCCGGTCCTGCCCGCCGGTCATGAGGCTGTTGAGCAGGTCATAACGCTCGGCGGTCCGGTCGAACATCGCCGCGACGTCGGCCGGCTGCTTATCGAGGGAAGCGCGGGTCATGCCCTCAGCCTAGGTCCGGCGCGGGCCCCCGAGTCCAGATGCCGCCCCTGACCGAGAGCGATGGCCGTGGACATCCGAGACCTGCCGGCACGGCCATGGTAGACAAGTCCGGCTTGCCGGAGATCGGCTCGCACGGTCGTACGCGTACCCGCGGGAATGGCGTCGAGGCGGCCACGGGCGACGGCGGCCTGCTGGTCGGTGGGAATGTTCCCGGCCGGCTGAGGCGGTTACTCCGGCTCGTCCTCCCGGGATCGGGCCGCCTCGAACTTGCGGCGCCGGGCGCGGACGACCGAGGTGACGGCGGACGACATGGCGTCCCGCTGCCGGGCCAGCAGGACGAAACTGATCACTCCGCTGATCAGGATGGCCAGGGCGATCAGCAGCAGGCCCCGGGCGCCCAGCATGAACAGCACGCCGGCGGTGACGACGAAGACCAGCAACCGGGCGGCCGAGTAGGCGAGTAGCGAGCGCATGACACCTTCAGGTTATGTCGTTTTCAGGCCACGACGGTGCGGAGCACGTCGGGATCGACGTTGCCGCCGGAGAGCACGGCCGCGTAGGACCTGTCCCCGGACAGTTCGCCCCGGCGGTACAGATAGGCAGCGGTCGCGACCGCCCCCGCGGGCTCGGCGACGAGCCGGGCGGCGCGCGCCAGCAAGCGCATGGCCTCGCGGATCTCCTCCTCGCTCACCACCACGATGTCGTCGACGTACTCCAGCATGTGGGCGAGCGGGAGGTCGCCGACCTGCTGAACCCGCAGGGCGTCGGCGAAGGTCCGCGCGGTGTCCTCGGCGGGCCAGCTGATGGCGCGGCCGGCGCGCAGTGAGTCCCGGGCGTCGGCGGCGAGTTCGGGCTCCACGCCGATGACCTTCGTCTTCGGGCTCAGGGACTTGACCGCCGCGGCGACCCCGGAGATGAGGCCGCCGCCGCCCACCGGCACAAGGACGACGTCGATGTCCGGCGCGTCCTCGAGGATCTCCAGCCCGATGGTGCCCTGGCCCGCGATCACCCGGGCGTCGTCGAACGGCGGGACGATGTGGAAGCCGTGGGCCTCCGCCAGCTGCGCGGTGGTGTTCTTGCGCGCGCTCAGCGTGGGTTCGACGAACACGATCTCGGCGCCGAGCGCCCGGCAGGCGTCCACCTTCGTCGCCGGGGCGTTGTTCGGCAGGACCAGAACGGCCTGGATGTCCAGCGCATGGGCGGCATAGGCCACGGCCTGCCCGTGGTTTCCACTGGAATGTGTCACCACACCGCGCTTGCGCTCCGCCTCCGGCAGCGCGGTAATGGCCGCGTATGCACCGCGCAGCTTGAACGCGCCCGTGGGCTGAAGCGACTCCGGCTTGATGAACAACGGCGGATCCGAGAACGGCAGCGGGACAAGTGGCGTCCGCACGGCAACTCCGCGCAAGCGGCCGGCCGCTTCTTCAATCTCCGCTACGGTCACTAGGTGAGACATGGGGTGAAGCCTAAGCGGTCGCCCAGAACTCCCCCGTGACTGGTTGTCCTAAGGGCTACACGCCGGGTGTGCGCGGATCGTCGTGACGCGTGAGCGCTATACCATATTTACTTCCCGTTATTTCGCCAGGTCACACAACTACACAGTGTGATCTTTTCCGAAAACAAGGGAGAAATCGGTCTTGACCCGGCACACTTAGAATCAGTCCACCCGCACCGAGAGCGGGACAAAGGGGGAGAGAACGTGGAAAGTACCAGTGAGCGCCTGCTGACCCCCGGAGAGGTGGCTGCGCTCTTCCGGGTCGACCCTAAGACCGTGACCCGATGGGCCGCTGCTGGCCGGATCAGCAGCATCCGGACTCCGGGCGGACACCGGCGGTTCCGGGAGTCCGAGGTGCACGCACTGCTGCGGGGCGAAGAGCCGATCGCAGAGCACCTGAGCCGCTGAGCCGTCTGGGTCCGCTGCCTGCTGCAGAACTCCCCTTGCACGTCATCGGCGGACTTGACGGCGTCAGTCGTCGCTCTCCAGGGCCTTCCAATCCTCGAACTCACGGAGCAGGGCCTCGTCGTCATCACGCCACTGTCGCCGTTTGCGCTCGAGTTCCTCAAGGGTCAGCGCCTGGCGGAGCAACCGTTCGTAGTCGGGGTCGTCCGGTCCGATCTCGACGTAGGCCTGCCCGATAATCCGGCCGCCCTCCGGCGACCCATCTGCCAGAACGGCACTATGCGGGACCCGGAGGTTGCCATTGGTGAGCTTGATCACATACATCCCTGGGTCACCTACATTCCGTACCGGCGATTGAAGAAGAGCATCACATTGAGGGCGGTCCGGATGTCGCCGCCCAACATGTCCACAAGCGCCGGACGCTGCCGGGCGCCGATCGCCGCGAACGCGTCAGCGAAGAACTCACGGCGCCCGAGGTCGTTCGGCTGCAGGTGGAAATCGCTGGCCAGATGCGGAAGACACTGGTCGTACAGCCCGCGGAACTCGCGGCTATCGGACTGCCAGCCCGAATCCGCGCCGTCGATGTCGTCGAGCGCGTGGCCGACCTCGTGCATCATCACATCCGGCGTGGGCGACGGGCGGTCACCGACGACGATCTTGCGGTCGCCGTAGGCCCCGGCGCAGATGTCCCAGGTGGCCTTGCCGGACGGCAGGGGCCGGTCCTTGAGATGGCCCATGTCGTCGAGATCCGGCACGCCGCCGGGGCCGACATAGATCCCGTCGATCCCGGCCGCCAGCTTGTCCTTGAGCGGCTCGGGGAGCGTGGCGAGGCTGTCGATGGCGCGCACCACGTCCGGCGGCGGGATCTCCTGCGCGTCCCACTGCCGGTAGAGGACGTCCTCCAGCGCGCCGCAGTGCCGCCGGCCGTCCCGCCGTAGCGGCGCGTCCGGCGGGTGCGGACGGGCGTGCGGCAGGTCCTCGGGAAGTTCGAATTCGCGCCAGGTCGAGCGGTGTTCCACCGGCTCGACCGCGTGCCCGCCGTCGCGGCCCATCTTGCGGAACCGGCCCAGCGCGTCGCGGGGCTGAGCGCGCCGCGGCCTGGTGGCCCTGTGCTCGCGGGCCTGGTCCGGCGGTGACGAGGCGAACGCCGGGTCCTTGACGTCTCGGGACCTGCGATGTGTGCCCCAATATCGCATCGCGCTCCCCTCGCCGGGCCTTGCGGCCACCCGGACAGGGCTCCTGGACACCGGCGCGCGGCGACCCGCGCACGCGGTCCGCATCGCCGCTCCTGGCAGGGTAAGGCCGAACGGGACCTGCCGTCACCCCTATGCCGAAGGGGTAAGGGGTTACGCTGCGGACATGCTCTATGTCCTCCTCGCCCTGGTCGCACTCGGTGTCTGGCTGTTCTGCCTGTTCGACGTGCTGACCACCGATGAGGCCGAGGTGCGGAGCCTGCCCAAGTTCGGCTGGTTCTTGATCGTTCTACTGGGGTTCTGGCTGGGAGCCGTCCTGTGGATGGCGGCGGGCCGGCCGCGTCAGCCCGCCGACCCGGCGGCCCGGACCTGGCCAGGCGCGGACGAGCAGATCCCGCGGGACCTGCCCCGCGGACCCGACGACGACCCCGAGTTCCTGCGCAACCTGGACCGCCGCCTCCACGGCGACGACTAGCCGCCTCCCCACGCCGCCGCGCGGAGCGCGGCAGGGATCACGCGTAGCTGTGCAGGCCGGAGAACATGTAGTTGACGCCGAAGAAGTTGAAGATCAGGCAGCCGTAGGCGATCAGGGAGACGACCGCCGCCTTGCGGCCGCGCCAGCCGGCGGTGGCCCGGGCGTGCAGATAGCAGGCGTAGACGACCCAGGTGACGAACGACCAGATCTCCTTGGGGTCCCAGCCCCAGTAGCGGCCCCACGCCTGGTCCGCCCAGATCGCCCCGGCGATGATGGCGAAGGTCCAGATGGGGAAGGCGAACATCGTGACGCGGTGGGCGAGGCGGTCCAGCGACTCGGCCGGCGGGAGCCGGCCCCCTTCAACGGCGGGCGTACGGCGCGACGTCGCCAGATAGAGGATCGTGGAGATGCCGGCGACGGTGAAGGCTCCGGTCGCCGTGATCGCCGCGGTGACGTGGATCGCGATCCAGTACGACTTCAGCGCGGGCACCAGGGGTCCGGCGTCGGTGTAGAGCCAGATGGTCGCGACGCCGAGGGCGATGACGACGAAGAGCATCACGAAGGCGCCGAGGAACCGGACCTGCTGGCGGGCGAGCAGCACGAGGTAGGCGGTCACCACGGCGAAGGTGATGGCCGTCACGAATTCGTACATGTTGCCCCACGGCCACCGGCCCGCGGCGAGCCCGCGGGTCAGCAGCATGGCCAGGTGCATACCCCACCCGAGCACGTTGAGCAGGACCGCGAATCTGGCCCAGTCGATCTGGCGCCGTACGGGGCCGTCCTCGTCCTCGTCCTCGGTGGACACAGGCCCCGGCCGGGCGGGCGCCGGCTCAGGGCCCCCGACGCCGGCGAGGACCTTGTCCTGCGCCGGCTCGGCCAGCACCGCGGGGTCCGCGGCGGCGCGCCGATGCCCGAAGGCCAGGTCGGCGGCGTAGCCCAACATGGCCACGACGTACAGGAGCACGGTGCCCAGCATCAGCTGGTTGCTCAGGTTCGCGAGCTGTGCATCGACCACGCTCGTCACTCCTTCGTCTCTTCGGGGGACTCACGCGGATCTTCTGAGGACTCGGGCAGAGCGGCCGCGTCCCCGCGGAGCCGCTCGACTATCTCGTCGAACTCCGGCGTGGGGGCGCCGAGCGTCAGGCCGCCGACCTCGACCACCGTACGCCCACCCCCGGTGGCCCGGGCACGGACCCACACCCGGCGCCGGCGGACCAGGAACGAGGTCGCTATGCCCAAGATGGCGATCACCGCGGCCAGCAGGGCCGGCACCCGGCCTGGGTCGTCGTTGACCGTGACGCTGATCCACTCCTTGTACCCGGTGAAGGTCACCGCTCCGGCCCCCTGCGGCAGGGTCATCGTGTCGCCGATCTTCATCGGGTTGACGGCCATCCTGATCGGCTTGAGCCGGACGGGGATGCCCTCGAGCTTGTAGACCGACTGCGGGGTGCCCGAGTCGAGGCCCAGGTCACCCTTGAACCCCTGCAGCGCCACCATCGGGTTGGCCGCCCCCGGATAGCCCGAGACGGCCCTCCCCTGCTCGTTCGCGACCGCGGTGGGCCAGAAGACCCCGATGAAGCCGAGTTGCTGGGGGCGGGCGTCGGGGACCTTGACGACCCCCTCGGAGGTGAGCGTCTTCGGGTCCATCGGGAGGAAGGGCACCGCGCCCTCGTAGGCGATCTGGCCCTTGCCGTCGCGCACCCGGAACGTGGGCGCGTACCCGTGTCCGAGCAGATAGATCTTGGCGCCGCCGACCTTGAGCGGGTGGTTGACCCGCAGGTCGTAGGACCGCTCCTTCGCCAGCGGAGCCGGCTTGTAACGGACCTTGCCGAGAAATTCCGTGGCCTGCCCGCGCTGGGGCCCCTGGGCGACATAGGTCGCCTTGAAGTCGTCAAGGGTGACCGAGAACGGACTGAGCTGTCCCGCGCCGAACTGGCGGCCGGGCTTGAAGGCGTCATAGCTGGTCAGCGTGTTCGAGAAGCCCGTGCCCTCGGTCAGCAGGACGTTGCCGCGATAGCCGAACGCCCCTCCCATGCCGACTGCGAACAGCAGGACCAGGAGCGCCAGATGGAAGATCAGGTTGCCGGTCTCGCCGAGGTAACCCTTCTCGGCGGCCACCGACCCGTCGCCGGAGTCGACCCGGAACCGGCGGCCCCGCAGAAGCTCACGGGCCTCACCGAGGACCTCCTCGGGCGTGGCGCCGGTCTCATAGGAGGCCGACTGCGGCAGGCGGCCGAGGTTGCGCGGCGTCGCCGGCGGCCGGGCCCGCATGGCCCGATAGTGCTTCCACACGCGCGGGATGACACATCCGGCCAGCGACACGAAGAGCAGGATGTAGATCGCGGCGAACCAGGGCGCGGCGAAGACGTCGAACATCGACATCCTGTCCAGCCACGGCCCGAGGTTCTTGTGCGACTCGAAGTACTGATTGACCTTGTCCGGGTTGATGCCGCGCTGCGGCAGCACCGACCCGGGGACGGCCGCCATCGCGACCAGGAACAACAGGATCAGCGCCGTGCGCATGGAGGTGAGCTGACGCCAGCCCCAGCGCAGCCAGCCGAGCAAGCCCATCAGATCACCATTCCGAAGCCGCCGACCCAGCTCTTGACCGAGACCATCACGTCGCCCCACAGACCGGTGACCAGCAGCACGCCGAGGCAGATCAGCATGCCCCCGCCGACCCGCATGACGACCTGATAGTTCCGCTTGACCGCCCCGAACGCGCCGAGCGCGCGGCGATAGGCCACCGCCGTCAGCACGAACGGCAGGCCGAGCCCAAGTGAGTAGGCGAGGGACAGCACCGCGCCCCGCGCGGCGCTGGCCTCCGTGAACGCCAGCGACTGTACGGCCGCCAGAGTGGGGCCGATGCAGGGCGTCCAGCCGAGTCCGAACAGCACCCCGAGGAGGGGTGCTCCGGCCAGCCCCGCGGTGGGGAGCCGGCCGGACTTCACGGTCCGCTGGAGCCCCGGCACCAGCCCCATGAAGGCGAGTCCGAACACGATCGTGATCGCGCCGAGCGCCCGGGTGATCGGGTCGGCGTACTGCAGCAGCAACCGGCCGAGCTGCCCGAACGCAAGTCCCGCGCCGACGAACACCGCGGTGAACCCCAGGATGAACAGGACCGCGCCGAGGAGGAGCCGGCCGCGCCGCTGCTCGGCCAGATCGGCGCCCGTCATGCCCGTGACGTAGGACAGGTAACCGGGCACGAGCGGCAGCACGCAGGGGGAGACGAACGACACCAGCCCGGCCAGCGCGGCCACCGGCAGCGCCACCAGCAGCGAACCGCTGGTGACCGCGTCTGCCGTGTTCATCGGCTCGCCCCGCTCTGCCGCGTCATAGGCCTATTTCTCCGCCACGATCTTGTTCAGCAGCGGCGTCAGCTTGGAGTAGGTCGTCGAGCCGATGACGCGTACGGCCACGCGCCCGTGCCGGTCCAGGATGAGCGTGCTCGGCACGGCGTTGGGCGGCACGTCCCGGAAGGCGAGCGTCACCTGGCCGTCGGGGTCGAAGAGGCTCGGATAGGTGACGCTGAAGCTGCGGGCGAAGGCCTTGGCCGGCTCCTGGGAGTCCTTGATGTCCACGCCGACGAACTCCACACCGTCGGCCTTGTGGTCGGTGTAGGCCTTCTCCAGCGCCGGAGCCTCGGCCCTGCACGGCGCGCACCAGGAGGCCCAGAAGTTCACCACGGTGATCTTGCCGCTGAGGTCGGTCAGCTTGAGCGGTTTCCCGTCGAGCGTCGTGCCCTCGGCCCGTGGCCCGGGCCTACGGTCGGCCGGCTTGATGATCTGGGAGTCGCCACTGCCGGGGATGTAGCGGGAGTCGCTGCCGCCGGGGCCTGGCTGCGCCGCCTGCGTGCCGGCACAGCCGGCGAGCAGGACAGCGGTCACCGCCGCACCGGCGAGGGTACGGGCGGGCATGAGTCGGCGATCCAACGTACTCTCCACTACGAGACGTAGTACTTGGCTCTATTGTGCAGCCGCGGTCAGGCGCCCGGCACAGTGGGTCGGCGGACCAGGGACGCGGCGGGCTCCGCGTAGGCCACCGCGGTCAGGCGATCGCCCTCGTAGGCGAAGCTCGTCACACTCGCCAGCCCGCACTCGCGGCGGCTGGGGTGATGCCAGAGTTTGCGCTGTTCCGCCCGGCGCCGCGCGGTCCAGATCGGCAGCTGGTGGCTCACGCAGACGGCCTCGTGTCCCCGCGCGGCGTCGCGCGCGACCTCCACGGCCTCCAGCATCCGCTTGGCGATGTCGTCGTAGGACTCACCCCACGACGGGCGAAAGGGGTTGTAGATGTACGCCCAGTTGGCGGGACGCCGCAGCGATCCGTCACCCACTCCGAAGGTCATGCCCTCGAAGCGGTTGGCCGCCTCGATCAGCCGGTCCTCGGTCGTCACCGGCAGGCCGAAGGTCTCGGCGAGCGGTGCGCTGGTCTCCTGGGCCCGCTCCATCGGCGAGGAGAACAGCGCGGTCACGTCCCGGCCGGCGAACCACTTGGCCGCCGCCTTGGCCATGAGCACCCCGTCCTCGCTGAGGTGGTAGCCCGGCAACCGCCCGTACAGGACGCCCTCAGGATTGTGCACCTCACCGTGCCGCAGCAGGTGGACAATGGTCTTCTCACTCATGGCGCGACAAGACTACCCGCCACCGTGAGCACCCTCGCCCGCACCGCGCGCATCCGGCCTGGGGCCGAGCTCTCCGGGATCGGCGGGCGACACGGCTCGGACGGCCGCGACGGCCGCCCGGATCCCCGGACGGCGGGCCGCCTCCTCTCGCCAGATCGCGTAGACCCGGCGGGTCAGTGACGGCCGTAGCGGGATGACCCGCACCCCTGGGGGCACGTCGCCGCGGCCGAGCCGGGGGAGTATCGCCACCCCCAGGCCCACGGCGACGAGAGCCAGCTGGGTGGCGTACTCATAAGCCATGTGGTCGATGCGGGGCTCGCTGTCGCCGATCCGCAAGGTGTGGGTCAGCCAGTCGAAGCACACCGTCCCGGCCGAGCTGATCCACGGGTCCGCGGCCAGCTCCCTCAGCTCGACGAAGTCACGCGCGGCCAGCGGGTGGTCCGCGGGCAGGGCCACGTCCGCGATGTCGTCGCAGATCGCGCCCTTGCAGAGCCCGTGGGGCGCCACGAACGGCTGGTTGCTCCAGTCCTGCACGATCGCGAGGTCGAGGTCGCCCCGCGCGACCAGCGCGATGCTGTCGGCCGGGTCGTACTCATGCAGCCGGACGCGCAGCTGCGGGTGCTCGCGGCGCAGCCGCGCGAGCGCGGACGGCACGAGCCCGCGCGCCGCGGTCGGGAAGGCGCCGAGTGACAGCTCCCCCACCACGGCGCCCCGGTGGGCCTCCAGGTCTGCCTGGGCGCGCTCGACCAGGGACAGGATCCGGTGCGCGTGCCCGACGAGCAGCTCGGCGGCGTCGGTGAGGCGCACGCCGCGGCCGTTGCGCTCGAGCAGCTTCTGCCCGGTCTCCCGTTCGAGTTTGGCCACCTGCTGCGACACGGCCGACGTCGTGACGTGCAGGACCTCGGCGGCGGCGCTCACTGATCCGTGCTCGGCGATGGCGTGCAGAGCGCGCAGACGGTCCAGGTCCAGCATGAAGTGAGACTAAACCCTTTCCAGCAGGCGGTCCACGGATCTCTAAAGCGTGACCTGAGCCGCGGCCCGGGCCGCGTGCGGCAGTGCCTCCGCGACCCGGTCGAGGGCGGCGTCGTCATGCGCGGCGGACAGGAACCACGCCTCGAACGCAGACGGCGGGAGGTAAACGCCGTGGTCGAGGGCGGCGTGGAAGAAGGCCGCGTAGGCCTGGCCGTTCTGCTTCTGCGCGGTCTCGAAGTCCTTGACCTCGTCCGGCCCGAAGAACACCGAGAACAGGCTGCCGGCGGTCTGCGTCCGATGCGGGACCCCCTCCTTGGCCAGAGCCTCCGAGGCCCACCCGGCGACCAGCGAGGCCGCCCGGTCCACGGCCGCGTAGACCTCGCCGGTGGCGTTGCGCAGGGTGGCCAGGCCGGCGGCCATGGCGAGCGGGTTCCCCGAGAGCGTGCCCGCCTGGTAGACCGGCCCCGAGGGGGCGAGCAGGTCCATGACCTCCGCACGTCCGCCGAACGCGGCGGCCGGCAGCCCGCCGCCCATGACCTTGCCGAAGGTCATGAGGTCTCCGGCGACGCCCTCGCGGCCGTACCAGCCCGAGCGCGTCACCCGGAACCCGGTCAGCACCTCGTCGATGATCAGCAGCGCGCCGTGCCGCTCGCACACCGCCTTCAGCCGCGCGTTGAAACCCTCCTGCGGCGGCACGATCCCCATGTTGGCCGGGCAGGCCTCGGTGATGACGCAGGCGATCTCGTCCCCGTACTCCGCGAAGGCCGCGTTCACGGCCGCCGGGTCGTTGTAGCGGAGCACGATGGTGTCCGCCGTCGTGGCCCCGGTCACGCCAGGAGTGTCCGGGAGCCCGAGCGTGGCGACTCCGGACCCCGCGGCGGCGAGCAGCGCGTCGACGTGCCCGTGGTAGCACCCGGCGAACTTCACGATCTTCGAACGGCCGGTGAAGCCGCGGGCCAGCCGGATCGCCGACATGGTCGCCTCCGTGCCGGAGTTGACCAGCCGCACCTTCTCCACGGGGGTGCGCGCCACGATCTCCTCGGCGAGCTCGACCTCGCCGGGTGTGGGAGCGCCGTAGGACGTGCCGCGCCCGGCCGCCTCCCGTATCGCGGAAACCACCGCGGGATGGGCGTGACCGAGGATCATCGGCCCCCAGGAGCAGATCAGATCCACATATTGTCGGTCATCGGCGTCGGTCAGATAGGGTCCTCTTCCCGAGACCATGAAGGGTGGCGTGCCGCCCACGGCTCGGAAGGCCCGCACCGGCGAATTGACCCCTCCGGGGACCACCGCGCCGGCCCGCTCGAACAGTTGCTGTGAATGGTTGCTCGATGTCACGGGGCAAGTCTGTCATCACCCGGGTTCCGATCCGGGGCAGCCCCTTGACGTGCCCATCACCAGCCGATATCCCACCAAAGGGGCTAATCATTCGGGGAGGTACAACGTGACGGAGATCTGGACGGTCCCTGGGTTCACGCATGTGCGGGAGCTCGGCGCGGGCGGCTCCGGCCGGGTCTTCCAGGCCGTCGACGATCTCACGCAGACCCCGGTGGCGGTCAAGTACGTAGAGCAGCGGATCCGGCTCGGCGGCCGGTTCCAGAACGGGCTCGGGCCCACCGCACGGCGGCTGGCCCGGATCGAGGACCCCAACCTGGTCCAGGTCTACGACTACGTCCTGTCGCCAGAGTCCGCCGCGCTGATCGTGGAGCTCGTCGAGGGCTCCAGCCTGGCCCGCGTGCTCGACGTCCGGGGGCCGATCGGCCCGCTGCCGGCCCTCGCGGCGTTCAGCGGCGCCCTCATGGGCCTGGCCGCGCTGCACGCCGCCGGCCTCGCGCATGGGAGGTTCACACCCGCCGGCCTGCTGATCGACCGGGACGGGACCCCCAAGGTCTCCGACAGCGGCCTCGAAGCGGCCGACGGGACCGACCCGCGCAGCGCTCCGTACGTGGCCCCGGAGCAGTGGGACGGCGCACCGCCCGGTCCCGCCACGGACCTCTACGCGGCGACCGCCGTGTTCTTCGAGTGCCTCACCGGGCGGCCGCCCTTCACCGCCAAGAATGTTTCCGGGCTTGGCAAGGCGCACCGCGCCGAGCCGGTGCCGCTGGACGCCGTCCCGGAGCCGCTGCGGGAACTCGTCTCGGCCGGGCTTGCCAAGGCGCCGGAGGACCGCCCCGCCTCGGCGGCCGACCTCCTCGCCGGGCTCGACGAGGTGGTGACCCAGGTGTACGGGTCCACCTGGGAGGCTCAGGGCCGTGGTGAACTCGCCGAGCTGGGGGCCAAGGCCGCCGCGGCTCCCGTGCGCACGGCTCGCGTCGCCAGGCCGGCGCGACTGCGGGTGCTGATAGGGGCGACGCTGACGCTCGTCGTCCTGGTGGCGGCGATCGTCTACGGCGTCACCCAGGGGCACGGCTCCACCGCGGCCCCCGCCCAGAAGGCCACTCCGGTTCCGGAAACGCACGTCCCCAAGGCGGCCACCGCGCCATCCGCCACGCCGGCCACGCCCGCCGAGCTCGCCCTCGCGATCCGCCAGGCGGCGGCCAAGAGCCCCGGAGCCGCGTTCACGCACCGCCGGGACGCCTGCTGCGGAGACGCGACCGCCGCACGCGGGGTCTTCTCCTCCACCCCCGCGCGACCGGTCTCCTACGACATGACCGTGTGGTCGCCGGCGCCAGGGGACCGATCCGGCCGAAGGACCCGGACCATCGTGGTGGGTGATACGGCCTACATCGCCGCTGGAAGCGGCTGGCGGCCCGTCCCGGCCGTCCGGAAGGGCAAGCGGGCCGACGTCACGGGGACCTACGCCGCTCTGGCCGCACAGACGCGCTGGGGCTCGTCGGTGCCCAACATCCTGGCGCTGCTGCGGTCGAGCCGGACGGTGACCCGGTCCGGGCTGACCTACAGCGGCATCGCCTCGCTGCAGCTGCTGGCCCGCGACGGCTCGGTCGGCCCGCTGTACGCGGGGTTCGCCGGCTCCGGCGGCGCCCGGGTCGCGTTCACCGTACGGGTCGGGCAGGACTATCTGCCGCGGACTCTGCAGGTCACGGTGACGCCGCGGACCGGCGGTGACGCCCGCGCGCAGGTCTTCCGCACGACCTATTCCGGGTGGGGCCGGCCGGTGGCGATCGACGTCCCGGGGGCCGGCGACCCCTCGGGCCGTCCCGAACCGGCCTGATCACACCTGGTGCGCCTCAGGCCTGTTCGCAGCTGTCGGCGAGGACCTCGAGGAGCCGCAGCGGGTCCGGCAGCGGTGACGCGCCGGGCGGCCGGACCCAGGTCATCTCGCCCTGCGGGAGCACCGACGGTGGCGCGACGACATAGCTGTCGCGGCAGTGCCACCGCATGCCCGGGGAGTCGGCCACGTTCTCCGGAGAGCAGTCGAGGTGGCAGGACCACCACTCGTCCTCATCCTCCGGAGCCCCGCGGGTCGCCACGAAGAACAGGTGCCGCTCGCCGCCCGTGGCCACCGGACCCACCGGGAGGTCGTCCCGGTCGATGCGGTCGAGCGCGATGACCCCCGCCGCGGCGGGGATGTCGAAGACGTCGAAGACGCGGCCGGTCGGCAGGATGATGTTGGCCTGGGGCCGCTCGGTCCACCACCGGGCGACCAGGGCGGGGTCCGCTCCGGCCTGCAGTCCCCAGGCCGCGGAGACCGGATGCGCCCCGGGATCGGGGCATCCCACCCGGTCGCAGGAGCACGCACGGTCCCCGCGGGCCGTCGCATGGGCGCCCGGACAGCAGTCCCAGCCGAACGCGGCGTAGTCGCGGGCCGCCGCCGCCATCCGGTCACGGCCCCGCTGCCGCCGGCCACCCGAGACTGCCAGCATGATCGCTCCCCCTACGGTCCGGTGCCGGAGGACCCCACCGGGAACGGCACTCTCCATCCGGCACCTCCCCACCGATGATGTCCTGCGGCCTCGGGCGGGGAGACGGCACCCCCCCGGAAACGGTCCTGAGTGACTAGACGGCGATGATCCCCGTGGGAAACCCCCGGGGCACGCCTGTGCGGTGCCGTCAGTCCAGCGGGCGCTCGCCGAGCGCCTTGCCCGCGTTGGCCGCCACCTGGTCCAGATAGGTGCGGACCCCGCGCAGCACCGGAGCGTCGCGCTCCACCAGGCGCTGCTCGTACGCGGCGCGGACCGAACCGATGATCCCGAGATAGTTGACCTGCAGGCGGCACCTGGTGTCGGCCACCGCGGTGTCGATCTCCGCCTGCGTGGCCTCGGGCGTCCGCCACCGCGCATCGCGCATCGCCGCCCGCGGGTTGGCGTAGACGTGGCCGGCCTGCTTCATGCAGGTGCTCCACCGCTTCATGACGTCGCGGTAGCGGGCGTCTTTGACGAGCTCCGCGATCGCCTGCTTGCGCAGGTCCACGACATGCAGCTGCGCCGCCCGCAAGCCGTTGGACTGCGACTTCACCTTCGAGGGCAGGGTGAGGCCCTGGGTCAGCTTGGCCCGCGCCTCGCCCCGGCAGCCGTACTCCGGCACCTTCCTGCCCTGGTAGGTCTTGAGCGCGGTGCCGCCCGGCTGGTCCCCGCCTTTGAGCAGGATCTCGCCCTCCGCCGAGAGCCCGGACGGCCGCGGAGACGCCGCCGGAGACGACGTCGGCGAGGAGGCCCGAATGGACGGCGACGCTCTCGGGTCCAGGAAGGCGGCGGACTTGTGGTAGCCGTACCGCTGCGCGTCCTGCAGGTCGACGAAGGTCCGGCTGTTGCGTTCACGGATCACGCCGTTCATCCCCACCAGCGGGAGGACCGGGCCCGTGGTGGCGATGCCGAAGCCGCGCAGGCACTGGCGGGCCAGCAGGTCACTGGCCTTCAGCACCGTCTGCTCCTGCTTGTCGCTGAGCATGTACGGATCGAGCGGCGACGCGATCATGCCGTACGCGGTGGGCGTCGGCGTGCTGGTGAGCACCGGTGGCCCGTTGCCGGCCTTGTGGTCGGAAGAGCATCCCGCCATGACCGCGGCGAGCGCGCCGAGAACAGCTGAACACGACCTGATGCCCACAGTTGGTCCCCCCTGGATCGTCGCGCAGGCGCCGTCACCCGATTGTGGGGATGGACCGGTCATGCCAGGACGCAGCGACACCGGGGAGATGACCAACTCGGCACGAAGTTCTGTCCGAGCTTGATGACGCGGCTCGGCCGACCTCGGCTCTCAGCCGAGCCGGCGGGCGACCTCGGTGGCCCAGTAGGTCAGCACGATGTCCGCGCCGGCCCGGCGGACGCCGATGAGCGACTCCATGATGGTGCGATCCCGGTCGATCCACCCGTTGGCCGCCGCGGCCTCGATCATGGCGTATTCGCCGCTCACCTGGTAGCCGGCCACCGGCACGTCCACCGTGTCGCGCACCCGCCGGATGATGTCGAGGTAGGGCAGCGCGGGCTTGACGATGACCATGTCGGCACCCTCCTCGATGTCGAGGAGGACCTCGCGGAGCGACTCGTCGGCGTTGGCCGGGTCCTGCTGGTAGGCCGAGCGGTCGCCGAACTGCGGCGCGCATTCCGCGGCGTCGCGGAAGGGCCCGTAGAAGGCCGAGGCGTACTTCACCGCGTAGGCCATGATGGCGACCTCGCCGTAACCGGCCTGGTCGAGTCCGGCGCGGATGGCCCGCACCTGCCCGTCCATCATGCCGCTGGGCGCGACCACGTCGGCGCCGGCGGCGGCCTGCGCCACGGCGATGGAGGCGTAGCGCTCCAGCGTCGCGTCGTTGTCCACGTCACCCGACGGGGTGAGGAGGCCGCAGTGGCCGTGGTCGGTGTATTCGTCGAGGCACAGGTCGGGTATGAGGACGGTGCTGTCGCCGAGGTCGCCGGACAGGTCGCGCAGCGCCTTCTGCACGATGCCCGCGGGGTCGTCGGCGGCGGAGCCGCGGCCGTCCTTCACGGCCGGGATCCCGAACAGCAAGATCCCGCCGACCCCGGCCTCGACGGCGTCGTGCGCGGCCTTGCGCAGGCTGTCGCGGGTGTGCTGCAGGACCCCGGGCATCGACGGGACCGGTTGCGCCTCGCCGATGCCCTCCTTGACGAACATCGGCAGGACCAGATCAGCGGGGCTGAGCCGGGTCTCGGCGACCAGCCGCCGCATGGCCGGGGTACGCCGGAGGCGGCGCGGCCGCGCGGCCGGGAACTGCGCAGACATCTCTTGTGGACCCTTCTTCGCTATTTGCGCCGGCGGGCACCACGGCGCATCTGGCTGGGCTTGCGGAGCGGCTCGCCGGCCTCGACCTGAGCAGCCCTGCGCTCGGCACCGTACTCCGCGAGCGCCTCGGCGAGGGCGGATACGGAGGGCTTCTCCGACATGACATCGACCCGCAGGCCGTACTCCTGCGCGGTCTTGGCGGTCTGGGGGCCGATGACCGCGATGACCGTGACGTTGTGCGGCTTGCCGGCGATGCCGATCAGGTTGCGCACCGTCGAGCTCGAGGTGAACAGCACCGCGTCGAACCCGCCGCCCTTGATCGCCTCACGGATCGGCGCGGGCGGCGGCGCGGCCCGTACGGTCCGGTAGGCGGTGACGTCGTCGCACTCCCAGCCGAGCTCGGTCAGCCCGGCGATCAGAGCGTCGGTCGCGATGTCGGCCCGGGGCAGGAGCACCCGGTTGATCGGGTCGAGATCCGAGTCATAGGGCGGCCATACCTCGATGAGGCCCTCGCTCGACTGCTGTTCGGTCGGGACCAGGTCAGGATTGACCCCGAACGTCACCAGCGCGGCAGCGGTCTGCTCGCCCACCGCCGCGACCTTGAGCCCCGCGAACGCGCGCGCGTCCAGGCCGTACTCCACGAACTTCTCGCGCACGGCCCGGACCGCGTTGGTCGAGGTGAACACCACCCATTCGTACCGGCCGGTCACCAGGCCCTTGATGGCACGGTCCAGCTGCTGCGGGGTGCGGGGCGGCTCGACCGAGATGGTCGGGACCTCCTCCGGCACCGCGCCGTACGAGCGCAGTTGCTCGGACAGGCTCACGGCCTGCTCCTTGGTGCGCGGGACCAGGACGCGCCAGCCGAAGAGCGCCTTGGTCTCGAACCAGGACAGCTTGTCGCGCCAGCGGACCACGTCACCGACGATGATCAGTGCCGGGGATTCCATTCCCTTGGTGTCCGGGCCCAGCCGGTGCAGCGTGGAGACGACCGTCTCCTGCTCGGTCGTGGTGCCCAGGCTGGTCATCGCCGCCGGCGTGGACTCGGGCCGCCCGGCCGCGATCAGCCCCTTGGCGACGTCGCTGACCGCGCCCTCGGCCCCGAGGATCACCAGCGTCACGTCCGGCGCGGCGAAGGACTCCCAGTCGATGCCCCCGTTCGAGGCGTCGACGATGCGGACCTCGCGGGTCTTGTGATCGGTCAGCGGGATCCCGGCATAGCCGGGCACGGCCGTCACCGGCGACACCCCTGGCACGATCTCGAACAGCACACCCGCGGCTCGGCAGGCGGCGCCCTCCTTGGCTATGCCGCCGGCGGCACTGGGGTCACCGGCGAAGAGCCGGACGACGTTCTTGCCCGCGGCGGCCGCCTTGGCGACGAGCTTGATCGGGTCGGCGTCCCGGGTGTCGAGGATCTCGGCACCCTCGCGGCAGTGCGCGAGGACCTCCTCGTGGCACCGCGCACGGTCGACGACCACCGTGTCGGCCTGGCCGATTTTCGTCGCGGCACGCAACGTCAACAGGCCAGGATCGCCCGGCCCAGTGCCGACGAAGGCGACGGTGCCTGCTGGTTCATTGCTCGCGGGGCTCAAGGTGCGTGCTCCCCCATCAACTGGTCGGCCCCCTCGGACAGCAGCCGGGACGCGAGGTCGCGCCCCAGTGTTTTCGCCTCGGACGGGTGGCCGCTTGCGGAAAGCCTGATCTGACGGCCGCCGTCGAAGGCGATGACGGCGGCGGTGAGATAGAGCTTCTGTTCTTGTTGCGCAGCGTATGCGCCCACGGGCGCTGAGCAGCCCGCCTCGAGCCCCGCCAGCACCGCGCGCTCGGCGGTCACGGCGGCGCGGGTCTCGGCGTCGTCGAGGGCGCCGAGCACTTCGATGAGATCGGCGCGGTCGGCCCGGCACTCGATGGCCAGCGCACCCTGTCCGGGAGCGGGCAGCATGATGTCCGGCTCGAGCACCTCGGCCACGGATGCGAGCCGGTCGATGCGGTGCAGTCCCGCGTAGGCCAACACGATGGCGTCGAGCTGACCGTCCTCGACCTTACGCAGGCGGGTGTCGGCGTTGCCGCGGATCGGCACGACGTCAAGGTCGTCGCGGAGCGCCCGCAGCTGGGCCATCCGGCGGGGCGACCCGGTGCCGATCCGGGCCGACCTGGGCAGATCCGAGAGCTTGGCCGTGTAACCCGGCACGCCACAGAGGCAGTCTCGCGGGTCGTCGCGGGCCGGCACCGCGGCCAGCACGATGCCGTCGGCCGGCGTGGTCGGCAGATCCTTCAGGGAGTGCACCGCGAAGTCGACCTCGCCGGCCAGGAGCCGATCCCGGAGGCCGCTGACGAAGACCCCCGTCCCGCCGATCTGCGCGAGGAGAGCCTTGGAGACGTCACCCTCGGTCGTCACCCCTACGAGCTCGACGGCATGTCCCGTACGCCGGGTCACGCTGTCCGCGACGAGCTGGGACTGCGTCGTCGCCATGAGGCTCTTGCGGGTCCCGAGCCGCAGGGCGGGCCTGGCGTTCTGAGTGGTCACGGCTCACTCCGCTCGGGTGAGGTCTCGAGGTCCGCGCGGGTCACGGCCTCGGGCGCCTTCGGGTCGAGGTCGAAGAGCTCGCGCAGCGCGGTGGCATAGGCGTCGCCGCCCGCTGAGGCCGCGAACTCCTTCACGCGTACGGTCGGCGCGTGCAGGAGCTTGTCGACCACCCGGCGTACGGTCTGGGCGATCTCGCCCTGGACCTTGTCGTCGAGCTCGGGGAGCCGGCCGGTCAGCCTGGCGAGCTCGCGGTCCACGACCTCGGCCGCCTTGCTCCGCAGCGCCACGACGGTGGGCGCGACCGCTGCCGCGCGGGCGGCACCGAGGAACGAGGCGACCTCCTCGGTGACGATCCGGCGTACGGCTTCGATCGCCGCGGCACCGACCACGCCCCGGGTCTCCGCCGACCTGCGCAGGTCGTCGAGGCCCGCCAGCGCCACGCCGGGCAGCTCGGCTACGGCCGGGTCGACGTCGTGCGGCAGCGCGAGGTCGAGAAAGAACGCCGGGCCCTGCGCGAGGTGCTCTCGCGCGAAATCGGCGGTGATCACCAGGCCGGTCGCGCCCGTACAGGACACGACCAGGTCGGCGGCGGCCAGCGCGGAGCCCAGATCGGCCAGCTCGAGCGCGCGGGCGGGGACGTCGGCGGCCTCGGCCAGCCGTACGGCGCGCGCGTGCGTCCGGTTGACGATCGTGATCTCGGCCACGCCCGAGCGGGCGAGGGTGGCCACCGACAGCGCGCTCATGGACCCGGCTCCGACGACCAGCGCCCGCTTTCCGGTGAGCGGGCCGAGGTGCTCGGCGGCGACGGTCAGCCCCAGGGTGACCAAGGAGGCGCCGGCCTGATCGATCCCCGTCTGGGCGTGCGCCCGCTTGCCCACCCGCAGAGCGCGTTGCACGACCTCGTGCAGGCAGCGGCCGATGGTGTCCTCGGTCTGGGCCAGCCGGAACGCCTGCCTGATCTGGCCAAGGATCTGGCCCTCTCCGACGACCATCGACTCGAGCCCGCAGGCCACCGTGAACACGTGCTGGACCGCACGGTCCTCGTAGTGGACGTACAGATGCGGAGACAGATCGTCCAGCGGCACTCCGGAGTAGCGCGACAGCAGCTCCGACATCGCCGAGACCCCACCGTGGAACTTGTCCACGACCGCGTAGACCTCGACCCGGTTGCAGGTCGACACGATCATCGCCTCGGACACGTGCGCGGAGTCGTGTACCTCGTGCAGCAACTTGACGAGATCGTCGCCGGTCACGGCAGCCCGTTCGAGCACCGGCACCGGGGCGCTTCGGTGGCTCAGTCCGACCACCAACATACTCATGCGTCAACCGCCTCTATGTACTGTGCGGTTCCCGGGGGCTGGTCCCCTTTGAACGGGCCGTACTCGGGCGCCAGGTCGCCCATCGGCCCGCCGGCCTTCCGCTGTTCATGGAACGCGAGAATCTGGAGTTCGATGGACAAGTCGACCTTACGCACGTCGACACCCTCCGGCACGGACAGCACCACAGGCGCGAAATTGAGGACACTCGTCACGCCCGCGGCCACGACCCGGTCGCAGACCGGCTGTGCCGCTTCCGCCGGGGTGGCGATCACGGCGATGGACACGCCGTGATCCTTGATGATGGTCTCCAGTTCGTCGATGTGCTCAACGGTGAGCCCGGAGATGTGAGCACCCACCACGCGCGCGTCGGCGTCCAGCAGCCCGGCGACCCGGAAGCCGCGCGACGCGAACCCGCCGTAACCTGCGAGGGCACGGCCAAGGTTACCCACTCCGATGATGGCCACGACCCAGTCCTGGGTGAGGCCTAGCTCACGCGAGATCTGATAGACGAGGTACTGAACCTCGTAACCCACGCCCCTCGTGCCGTAGGAGCCGAGGTGGGAGAGGTCCTTGCGGAGCTTGGCCGAGTTGACGCCGGCCGCCGCGGCGAGCTCTTCCGACGAGACCGTGGCGGTGCCCCGATCCTGCAGGCTGTGCAGCGCGCGCAGATATACCGGCAACCGGGCCACGGTCGCCTCGGGGATGCCGCGTCCTGCGCGGTCACGGGTGCGAATCTGTCGCTGGGTCACAGGCTGCTTCTTCGGGGCTGTCGCGGACCGGACATCGATGGTCCGCCGGCCCGGCCGCCCTTGGACTTTCCCTCAGGTTAAGCCTTTGTGAACACATGCACAAAGTCGCCCAGCGTGGCCGCTTCGCCCCGGATCAGCTGCGCGGGAGGCCGAATGCCCTGGCCATCGGGGGATTCGGCGATAAGGCACCGGTCCCGGAACCCGCAACCCCGATCACCGGGATGTGACGCACGCGACACTCAGTCCCGGAGCGCGGCCCGCAGACGCCGTTCGTCGACCCGCCAGAAGTCGTGCTGGACCCCGTCGATGAGGGTGACCGGGATCTGGTCGCGATACAGCCGGGTGTCCTCCTCCGACCGGGTGATGTCGCGCTCCTCCCAGGGGACCCCGAGCTCGCCGGCCACCCGTGCGATGACCTCCCGTGCCTGCTCGCACAGGTGACAGCCGGGCTTACTGAGAAGGGTGATCACGTGGCTCATCGCCGGTGCCCCTGTGGCTGTGGCGCGGGCGACGGCAGCGCGGGGACCTTGGCACTGTTCACCTTGAGCTCGACGACGTTCATCGCGAGGACGTGGGTACGGCTGTCGGCCGCGAACCGCTGGACCTGCGGCAGGAGCCGGTGCTGCTTGAAGGCCGCCGGGTCACGGAACAACTGATAGAAGATCCGCTGCGTCGGCGAGTTGGTCACCTCGTGGCAGATGTACATCAGCGTGTCGGGCTCGGCGTCCCGCGCCGCCCGTACGGCTTCGGCGGCCAGCCGGTCGAAGGCCTCCTCCCGGCCGTCGAGCAGGGTGTAGACGGTGATCTGGCCGCACAGCCCGGGCGGCGGCGCGGTCGCGGGGACCCCGGGCGGCGCCGCGGTGGGCGCGGGCATCATGGCCGGCTCGGGCGCGGGCTCGGGCCTGCGGCGCTGCTCCCGCACATACTCCTTGGCGTAGGCCGGGTCGGGTTCGTCCTCGAAAGGCTCCGTGTCCTCATAGTCCTGCTCGATGCGCGTCGCGCCGTACCAGATCAGCCCGGCGGCGGCACCCAGCGCGACGACCGCGACGAAGCCGGGCAGCATCCCGCGCGTCCCGGCGACCACGAGGACCCCGGCCAGCGTGACGACGGCGACCGGCAGCAGGACGGCGTGGGCCTCGACGTCGTTCTTGCGCGCCCGCAGCGCGGTCACGCCGGCACAGGCCACCAGTCCGATGACGACCAGGACATGGGCCACGCTGAGCAACGTGAGCGGCAGAAACGTGTAGTGGTCCCCCGGCTTCGGCAGCCCCTTGTCGAACCTGCCGGCGAGTGGGTCCAGCAGCACGATCACCGCGGCCACGACGGAGTAGGAGATCGCGAACAACCACGCGGCGAAGCGGACCTGGACGTAGTAGGCGATGAGTTCGACCACGCCGAGCACGAGCCAGACCGGCGCGAGCAGAGCCCCGCCCAGCTCCATCGCGCGAAAGAGCATGGAGCCGAAGCCGGCCATGAACCCGATCGTCATGGCGGTGAGACCGATGGACAGCCCTGACGACGTCAGGGACCAGGCCACCAGGTACGGCAGCCGCTGATTGTAGGCACGCATCACCAGCAACCCGGTTGCCACGAGTGCACCGATGGTCGCCACGAGCGCGATAAGGGCGTTGAGCATCGCGCCCCATGGTGCCCGAAAGATGCGAGGTACGTGTAACCGTGCCCTGATATTGGCGGCGCAATGTCCCGATCGGCCACAAACGTCGGCAGGTTCCCGGAGCCGAGACCATTGCCTCATTACTGGCGGGTATCTACCATGACGTTCCATGCCGGAGGTCGCGCCCCTGCCTCGCCCCCCCGCTACGGCTCCGCTCATGGCCGGCCTCTTGCGGCCCTGGAGTGCCCGTACAGCGGCACCGCAACGCGCGGCCGATGAGATGAAGAGCCTCGTCCTGCGAGCCAGCGACGGAGAGGCTGAGGCCTTCGCGGCGCTGTACGTCGCCTACGCGGGCCAGATCTACCGCTACGTCTACGCCCGCGTGGGCGCCCACGCGCTCGCCGAGGACCTCACCAGCGACACATTCCTTCGGGCTCTGCGCCGCATCGGCGACTTCACCTGGCAGGGCACCGACTTCGGCGCGTGGCTCGTGACCATCGCCCGGAACCTGGTCGCCGACCACTTCAAGTCCAGCCGTTATCGGCTGGAGATCTGCGCCTCCGAGCTCCCCGACAACGGGCGCTACGAGGACGGGCCGGAGCGGGCGCTGCTGGAGTCGGTGACCAGCCGGGCGTTGCTCGCCGCCGTACGCCGGCTCGGCTCCGAGCAGCGCGAGTGCGTCGTCCTGCGCTTCCTGTACGGCCTGTCCGTGGCGGAGACCGCGGAAATCATGAGGAAGAAGTCCGGAGCGGTCAAGGCCCTGCAATATCGCGCGATGAGGTCGCTGGCGCGGATGCTGCCTCAGGACGTCCGTGCCTAGGCGAGAGGCCCGGAGGATCATTGCTTGGCCGTGCGTGCCTCGGTGAGTACCGTCGCATTCCCAAGCCGATGACGGTCCGGGAGTCTCGGATGATTAGGCTCGGGCCATGCGGCAATTCTGGCAGTGGCGTGACGATGAGGATCCCCTGAGGGCGGGCGCCGCCGCGGCGGCCGCGGCGGAGCCGGACGACGTGCGGCCCCTGGCGGATCCGACCGCCGCCGCGTTCTTCGACGTCGACAACACGATGATGCGCGGGGCCTCGATCTACTACTTCGCGCGCGGTCTCGCGGCGCGCAAGCTGTTCACCCTGCGCGATCTGGCGATGTTCGCCTTCGGCCAGGCCGCCTTCCGGCTCCGGGGGGCCGAGAACGCCCAGCACATCAGCACCGCGCGAGAGGCCGCGCTGGCCTTCGTCGCCGGGCAGAAGGTCAGCGACCTCGCCGCGCTCTGCGAGGAGATCTACGACGAGGTGCTGGCCGACCGGATCTGGCTGGGCACCCGGGCCCTGGCCCTCCAGCACATCGACGCCGGGCAGCAGGTCTGGCTGGTCACCGCGACCCCGGTGGAACTCGCCAGGGTGATCGCGCACCGGCTCGGGCTCACCGGAGCACTCGGCACCGTGGCCGAGACCCAGGATGGCGTCTATACCGGCCGGCTGGTGGGCAACCTCCTGCACGGACCCGCCAAGTCCGCGGCGGTCCAGGCCCTG
This sequence comes from Streptosporangiaceae bacterium, assembly GCA_025964715.1. Lineage (GTDB taxonomy): Bacteria > Actinomycetota > Actinomycetes > Streptosporangiales > Streptosporangiaceae > Actinomadura_C. The sequence goes on from JAOPYH010000138.1 coordinate 29,596, forward strand.
GCGCGGCGCGAGGGCCTCGAACTGGCCTCCTGCGCCGCCTACAGCGACTCGGTGAACGATCTGCCCATGCTGACGACCGTCGGCCGGCCGCACGCGGTCAACCCCGACTCCGACCTGCGCGACCACGCCCGGGAGAAGGGCTGGCCCATCCACGACTTCCGCACCGGCCGCAAGGTGACCATGGTCGCCCTGCCGGCCGCCGCCGGAGCCGGGGCACTGGTCGGGGGCGTCGCCGCCGGAATCGCCCTCCGCAAGCACTATCGCGCTTGATCGCGCTCACCCGGGGGGTCAGAAGAACGCCGGGCCGCGCTTCAGCAGGGTGTCGTAGAGCATCTGCTGGATGATCTCGCGGACGTGGTCGGTGAGGTTGAACAGCGTGATGGGGTCGTCGGCCGCGGAAGGCTCGTATTCGGTCATCGGGACCGGGGGGCCGAACTGAATGATCCACTTTGACGGCAGCGGGATCAGGCCGAACAGCCCGAAGAACGGGAACGTGGGCGTGACCGGGAAATAGGGGAAGCCGAGCAGCCGGGCGAGCGGCCGCAGGTCCGCGATCTTGGGGTAGATCTCCTCGGCGCCCACGATCGCGCACGGGATGATCGGCACCTGCGCGCGCAGCGCGGTGCCGACGAAGCCGCCACGGCCGAAGCGCTGCAGCCGGTAGCGATCGCGAAAGGGCTTGCCGACGCCCTTGAACCCCTCGGGGAAGACGCCCACCAGCTCGCCCTTGCCCAGGAGACGGGCGGCGTCCGCCTGGCAGGCCAGGGTGTGGCCGCTCTTGCGGGACAGATGGCCGAGCATGGGCACCTGGTAGATCAGGTCGGCGCCCAGCAGCCGGAGGTCGCGCCCCGCGTTGTCGTGCACCCCGACCTGCAACATGACGCCGTCCAGCGGGAGCGTGCCCGAGTGGTTGGCCACGATGAGCGCACCGCCGTCCTCCGGCACGTGTTCCAGGCCCTGCACCTCCACCCGGAACCAGTGCTCGTACACCGCCCGGGCGAGCGGCAGCACCAGCGTGCTGTTGAACTCGGGGTCGAAGCCGAACTCGTCGACCTCGTAGTCCCCGGTGAGCCTGCGCCGCAGGAAGGCCAAGCCGGAGGCCACCTTGCGCTCGAGAGGGCCCGGCTCCGGCCGCACCTCCTGCTGACCGGCCTTGATCGGGATGACGTCGGCGCCCTCGTCGAGGTCGCCGGACGCGTTCCGGTCGTAGGCGGTCATCGCGGTGCTCCGAGGACCCCGGTGACCCGGTCGAACAGCTCCACGGGCAACCGGCCGAGCCGCTGGGCCTGGACGAAGTCGCCGAACGCCGCCTCCGACCCGTACTTCGGGCGCCAGGCGAGTTCACGGGCGAGTTCGGCCGTGTCGATGACCCGGCCGTAGGTCAGCCAGCGGAACAGCTCCGGCGAAAATCCGGACAGCCCGGCGAAACGCCTGGCCATGTCACCGAGCGTGCCCAGCGTCCGCGCGGGCATCGGAACACTCGGCCGGCCCGCACGCCGCAGTGCCTGCGAGAGCAGCAGGATGCCGTCGCCGGCGACGTTGAAGATGCCGGGATGATCCTCGACGGCCATGCGGCGCAGCACCTCGATGCCGTCGTCTTCGTGGACGAACTGCAACCGCGGATCGAAACCGAGGACGGTCGGCACCACGGGCAGCCGGAAGTACCGGGTCAGCGGCGAGTCCACGCCCGGCCCCAGGAAGTTGGCGAAGCGCAGCACCGACACCGTGAGGTCGGAGCGCCGCCGCTTCAGTCCCCGGACGTAGCCCTCGACCTCGACCGCGTCCTTGGCATAGCCCGAGGACGGCGCCTCGACCGGCTCGTCGGTCTCCGTGAAGACCGCGTGGTCACGCGGCGAGGAGCCATAGATGGCGGCCGACGACCGCACCACCAGCTTCCGCATGTCCGGCGACCGCTGGCACGCGGCCAGCAGCTGCATCGTGCCGATGACGTTGAGTTCCTTCATCTTCGGCCGCGGACCGGTCGACGCGGTCACCAGGTTGAGGTGCACGACGGTGTCCACGTCGGCCGACGAGATCACCTTGGCGATGCTCGGTGTGCGTATGTCGACGCGTACGAATTCGGTTCGGCCGAGAGCCGTCGTGGGTGGGACCGTGTCCACGCCGATGACCCGTTCGATGCCGGGATCGGCCTGGAGCGTGTTGGCGACCCGTGCTCCCAGAAATCGGGAGACACCGGTCACCAGGACAATTCGGGCTGTCGAGCCGGCTGTGTGCCGCCCCGACGCCGTGTCGGAGGCGCCCATGGAAGACATCGTGCGCCCCACCCCTTACGACTGCTCAGCCGATTGGTCTACTTCTTGTTACGGCGTTGCACGCGCGTCTTCTTCAGCAGCTTACGGTGCTTCTTCTTGGCCATCCGCTTGCGACGCTTCTTGATGACAGAGCCCACGAAACCTCACTCGACGTACCAGGTGGTGTGTACAGGATCGGGCTGCCCTCACCCACCGGGCGGGCAGCCCAAAGCCCAAGGGTACCGCTGGACCGGCGGCCGATAGGCCGCCGGCCACGTTCGTCCCCGTGCCGTGCCCTGCTCGGCCGGCCTCCGGGTACGTCACCAATGGCCTGTGACCCCTCGGCCACCGGCGTTCTCTGGCATACCCGCTTACCCGGCCTCGATGAACGCGTCGCGCAGATAATCGTGGACAGCCTGCTCCGGGACCCGGAATGAGCGGCCCACCCGGATGGCGGGCAGCTCACCTGAATGGACCAGGCGGTAGACGGTCATCTTGGACACCCGCATCACCGACGCCACCTCGGCCACAGTCAGGAACCTGACCTCGCTGAGAGGTCGCTCGCCTGAGCTCATCGGACGCCCTCTTCCACACGTGCTGCACACCGGCCCTTGGGTGACTTTGATCACGCACGTGTACTTCCTTCCAGCGTAAATCGTGTATCGCGAGTCGCAAGGGGGGGAGTTCAGGCAATCAGTCCAGAGCGGGCCAGAAGGTAGCCGGACAGGCTCGCGTAGTGGTGTGGAAGAACATTGTCGTCCAGCGGGACGACGACGGCGATTTTTCCCTCCACCTCCCCTGCGAACAGGGCGGGGTCATTGCAGTCGGCGAACCCCACGGTGTCGATCCCCGCCTGTCCGGCCGCCCCCGCCCACCCATGGTCGGCCATGGCCAGATCCGGCCAATTGCCGGAGCCGGTTGCGAGTTCGGCCAGCATGGCCCGCATGGGGTGCGGATCGTGGGTGTGGTGCAGCGATCCGGCGCTGCTCAGCATCGCCACGCCCTGGACATAGCGGATGTGCCGTTCCCGCGGCCCGTCCGGCGTCTCCACGTCGTAGGACCATCCCACCGCGGGAGTGAGCACCTCGCAGCCGCGCGCCCGCAGCGCCAGGCCCACCGCGAGATAGATCGGCAGCACCCCGGTCGGGTGGCCGGTGGCCAGGATGACCCGCTCCCGGCGCTCGGCCGCCAGTTCCAGCCGGGCGGCCATGGCGTCGAGCGCGTCGATCGTCAGGTCCGGATCGATCGTGTCGTCGCCGTAGAAGTGGGCCGGGTCGGGGTTCACGCCGCATCGCTCGGCCATCATGGCCAGCACTTCCTCGAAGGTCCACGAACCGTCGAGGTCCAGGCCGAACAGGTAGTAGGGATCACGCCGGCTCATCCTGCGATAGTGCAGGAGGTTGTTCTGCCGTGGGGTCGCGACGTCGCCCGCGATGAGCGTCCGCACCAGGTGCTGCCGGAGCTCCCCCCGGTTCAGGTCTCCGTCAGGGGATCCAGGCCGTGCTCGGGGAACACCGCCCGGCGGGTCGCCAGCACCGCCCGGTCGACCGCGTTCGCCGGATCGTAGCCGTTCTCCCACGTCTGTACCTCCATCGCAGTTCCATCGCCGTCGCCGGCCGATCGGTCGGTCATGCGCTGTGGCGCGGTGACGCCGGTGCGCACCCGTACGAACTCACGCCAGGGGCCGGGCGTGAGGGTCAGGGGGTCGATCGGATGGCCGGCCGCCTCGGCCAGCAGGTGGGTCCACGCCCTCGGCACCACCTGGACGAGCTCGTACCCGCCCCCTCCGGTCAGCACCCACCGTCCTCCTGTGATCTCGTGCGCGAGCCGGTGAAGTGCCTGATAGGCGGCCCGCTGGCCGTCCACGGTCAGCGCCAGGTGGGCGAGCGGGTCCAGCAGGTGGCAGTCACAGCCCTGCTGGGTGACCAGGATCTCGGGCTCGAACGCGCGCAGCAGCTGCGGCACGACGGCGTGGAAGGCGCGCAGCCAGCCCGCGTCGCCGGTCCCCGCCGGCAGCGCGACGTTGACCGAGGTGCCCTCGGCGCCGGTCTCGTGCGGGAACCCGGTGCCGGGGAAGAGCGTGCGGGGGCTCTCGTGCAGGCTGATGGTGAGGACCCGGGGGTCCTGGTAGAAGGCGGCCTGCACGCCGTCGCCGTGGTGCACGTCCACGTCGACGTAGGCCACCCGGCGCACCCCCTCCGCCAGCAGCCAGGCGATCGCAACGGCCGGGTCGTTGTAGACGCAGAACCCGGACGCGGACCGGCTCATCGCGTGATGCAGGCCTCCGGCGACGTTCGCGGCGTGCTCGGCCTGCCCCGACCAGACGGCGGCGGCCGCGGCGACCGTGGCGCCGGCGACGAGTGCCGAGGCCTCGTGCATACCGGGAAAGACCGGGTTGTCGGGGGTCCCCAGCCCGAAGGCCGGATCGGCCGTCCCGGTCGCGCCCGCCTTCTTGACGGCGGAGAGGTAGTCGTCCCCGTGCACGAGCCGGAGAAGGTCGTCATCCGCGGAGTCGAACGCCTCCACCTCGACATTCGGATGCGTCAGCACCCCGAACTCGCGGGCCAGCGCCATCGTGAGCTCGACCCGGACCGGATTGAGCGGGTGGGTGGGGCCGAAGTCGTAGGAGCTGAGCTTGTCGTCCCAGAGGACCCGAAGCGAACGGCTCATGGCTCCACGCTAGTGCCCGGGAGGAAGCCTGATGAGTGGACGCGGCCCAGATCACATAGACAACGTTTGGCACCACTCGACCCAGAAAGCACAGAATTGCGATGTGAACTATTCGGAAATCCGGGCATCTATTAACATATCGGTAACACGCGACTGATGGTTTAAGGGGGCGCGTCTATGTACCAGGACCCCTCCCCGTACGCACGCCGGCCGAGCGTGCAGAGCCGGGCGATCTCTCAGGCGCTACGGCTCGGTGTGCGACCCTTCGTCAGCAGGCTTCCCGGACATGCCATGTCCCTGCGTACGGCGCGCACCGCCGCCGACGCGGCGGCGCGGCTCATCCGCTCGGATCCACGCGTGCGCGTGGAACAGCTGGTCGACCCGCGGGTCTCCACGGATCCGGCGAACCGGCCCGTCGTGGGCGAGTGGGTCATTCCCACCACGAAATCCACTACCGACGGCGCCATCCTCTATCTGCACGGTGGCGGCTACGTCGCCTGCTCACCGCGCACGCACCGTCCCATCACGGTACGTCTGGCGGTGGACAGTCAACTCCCGGTGCTGGCGCTGCGCTATCGGCTCGCACCGGAGCATCCCTTCCCCGCGGCGCTCCTCGACGCCCTGGACGCCTACCGTTTCCTGCTGGCCCGGGGCATCCCGGGCTCCCGCATCATCGTCGCCGGCGACTCCGCCGGGGGGCATCTCGCCGCGTCGCTTGCCGGTGAGCTCTGCCGTGTGGACCTGCCCCTACCCGCCGGGATCGTGCTGTATTCACCCTGGGTCGACCTCAGCTGCAAGCTTTCCTCTGAGCGGGACCACGGGTGCCGCGACCCTTACGTCAGCCTGGCCGCGGCCCGCGTCGCCGGTCAGCTGTACGTGGGTAAGGGCGACTTCGACGATCCCCGGCTGTCGCTGCTCACGTGCCCGTGGACCTCGACGCCGCCCTTCTTCGTCCAGGTCGGCGGTGGCGAGGTCCTGCGAGGGGAGGCCGAGCAGCTCGCCGAGGTGCTGCGGCTGGCCGGCGCCACCTGTGAGCTGCAGGTGTGGGCCGGGCAGATGCACGTCTTCCAGATGCTCAACCAGGTCCTCCCGGAGGCGCGCGCGGCCATGCTGGAGACCGCGCGCTTCATCCGTACGACCATCTCGAAACCGGCGGCCGGGGGCGAGGCCGCCTGACCGCGTAGAGCCGCTCAGGCGGCGGAGGTCACCTGGGCCGGCTCAGGGGTCCGGCGACCGCGCCGCCGGGCCCGGAGCAGGCCGACGAGGGCCGCGACGGCGGCCACGCCCTCACCGGCCGCGCTGATGGTCTTCTCGCCGTACCAGACCGGGTCGTGCATCGCGGGCAGCGGGCCCAGCGCGCCGACGTCGGCGAAGTAGTAGAGCAACACGGCGCCGAGCGCGCTCGCGGCCACCAGGAAGGCGATGGCGTATGTCCATCGGCGTGGCCAGGCCAGCACCAGGAGGGAGACGATCACGGCGGCCACGGCCTGGGCGCGGAAGAGATCGTCGCCCCTGACACTGCCGCCCCGCACGGCGGCCATGTCGGGGGCGAACACCCAGTGGACGTAGGCGTCGGCGGACAGGCCGGCCGCGACGAGGAGCCGGAGGAGGATTCGCATACCCATGACTCGGTTATAGCCCTCCTTTGGCTCAATCGGGCCGAACGGCCGGCCTCACCCCTCGGCGAGTTCCCGGCCGCGGTTGCGGGCCGCCTCGATGGCCTCGAGCACGGCGGAGCGCACGCCGTGGCGCTCGAGCTCGCGGATGGCCGCGATGGTCGTGCCCGCCGGGGAGGTGACGGCCTCGCGGAGCAGCACCGGGTGCTCGCCCGAATCGCGCAGCATGACGGCGGCCCCGACGGCCGACTGGATCACCATCTCGAGGGCCGCGGCCCGCGGCATGCCCAGCAGGATCCCGGCGTCGACCATGGCCTCGACCAGGTAGTAGAAGTAGGCGGGGCCGCTGCCGGACAGCGCGGTCGCCCCGTCCTGCAGGGACTCGGGGATGCGCAGCACCTTGCCGACCGGCGACAGCAGCTCCTCGGCCAGCTTGAGATGCTCCTCCTCGGCGTGCGAGCCGCCCGACACCACGCTCATCGCCTCGTCGACGTGCACGGGCGTGTTGGACATGACCCGCACCACCGGCATGCCTTCCGGCAGCCGCGCCTCGATGAAGGACGTCGGGATTCCGGCGGCCATGGAGATCACCAGCCGGCCGGGCTCGACGTGCGGCCGGAGCTCCTCGAGCAGGGTCGCCATGTCCTGCGGCTTCACCGCCAGCACGAGGGTGTCCGCGGTCGCGGCCGCCTCGGCGTTGCTCGCCACCACGACGCCGTAGCGCTCCCGCAGGAGCGTGCCGCGCTCCTCACGGCGGGTGGTCACCATCAGGTCGGCAGGACGACGTCCGGCGCGCAGCACGCCGGACAGCAGTGCCTCGCCCATCTTCCCGGCGCCGAGAATCGCAATCATCTCAGCAGCCTACCGACCATGCGGAACGCCGCAGAGCGCTCACTGCGGGGACAGAGGGTCACGAGTCGGTGGCCAGGGACCGCAGGAAGAACATCAGGTTGGCCGGGCGCTCCGCGAGCCGCCGCATCAGATAGCCGTACCACTCGTCGCCGTAGGGCACGTAGACCCGGACCTGGGCCCCCAGACGGGCGAGCCGCTGCTGCTCCTGGGTCCGGATGCCGTACAGCATCTGGTATTCATACGCCGAATGGGCCCGGCCGTTGAGCACCGCGAGCGCCCCCGCGATCTCGATGAGCCGCGGGTCGTGCGTCGCGAGCATCGGCAGTCCCTTGCCGGCCATCAGGACCTTCATGCAGCGGACATAGGACTTGTCGACCTCGTGCCGGCCGGTGAAGGCGAGGGACTCAGGGGCGCCGTAGGCGCCCTTGCACAGCCGTACGCGCGAGCCCGCGTAGGCCAGCTCCGCGCAGTATTCCTCGGCCCGGCGCAGGTAGGCCTGGATGACCGCTCCGGTGTCGGGGAAGTCCGCCCGCAGGTCCGCGAGGATGCGCAGCGTCGAGTCGACCGTGCGGTGATCCTCCATGTCGAGCGTCACGGTCGTGCCCACCGATCGGGCGGCGTTGCAGATGCGCCGCGCGTTCTGCAGCGCCATCTTCTCGCCGCCGTCGAGGAGCTGGCCGAGCGCGGTCAGCTTCACCGACACCTCCGCCTGCGGGCCGAGCCGGCGCTCGCCGAGCCGCTCGAGCAGGGTGACGTAGTTCTTGACGGTCGCCTCGGCCTGACCGGGGTCGACGGTGTCCTCGCCTAGGTGGTCGAGGGTGACCAGCAGCCCGCTCGCGGCCAGGTCCTCGGTGACGCGAAGCGCGTCGTCCACCGCCGTGCCCGCGATGAACCGCCGCACGACGCTCCGGGTGTACGGAGCCGTCTCGGCCAGCCTGCGGACCTCATCCCTGCGCGACGCGGCCAGGAGCGCCTGACGGAGCAACGTCCCCCCCTTTTCCGGCGGGACCACTGTGCCCCGCGCGTCTCAAGGCTAATCCGCGACCCGGGTGTCCCGAACATGCCGGCACCCGGGAACCGGATCCTAGGCCGTGCGCCGGCGGAGCGTCGCGGCGCCGAGCACCAGTGCCAGGAGCACGCAGCCCGTAATGATGGCGATGTCGCGGACAAGGGTGCCTGTGACCTCGCGGCCGCGGGCGAGCTCGCGCATGGCCTCGACGGCATACGACAACGGCAGGACCCGGGAGATCCACTCCAGCCAGCCGGCCATGTGCTCCCGCGGCACGACCAGCCCGCACAGCAGCGCCTGCGGCAGCACGAAGGCGGGCATGAACTGCACCGCCTGGAACTCCGTACGGGCGAAGGCGCTGGCGAACAGGCCGAGCGCCATGCCGAGCAGCGCGTCCAGCACCGCGACGAGGACCAGCATCCACAGCGAACCCGCGAGATCGAGACCGAGCCAGAGGATCGAGATCGTGGTCACCACACCGACCTGCACGAGAGCCAGCAGCCCGAACGCGAGCGCATAGCCCATCAGCAGGTCGAGCTTGCCCAGCGGCATGGTCATCAGCCGTTCCAGCGTGCCGCCCGTACGCTCGCGCAGCGTGCCGACCGAGGTCACGATGAACATGACGATGAAGGGGAACACGCCGAGCAGCATCGGTGCCCAGCGGTCGAAGGCCGCCGCGTCGTCGATGACATAGCGCAACAGGATCATGAGGACGCTGGGCACCCCGACGAGCAGGCCGACCGTACGGTGGTCATGGCGCAGCTGGGCGAGGATCCGCCGGGTCGTGGCCAGTGTGATCGAAAGATTCATGCCGAAGTCTCCTCGCGCTCAGCGATGAGGCGCAGGAACGCCCCCTCGAGGTCACCGGTCCCGGTGCGGGCGCGCAGGCCGTCCGGGGTGTCGTCGGCGAGGAACCGTCCCTCGCGCATCAGCAGCAGCCGCCCGCACCTGGCCGCCTCGTCCATGACATGGCTCGAGATGACCAGCGTGGTGCCGCGGCCGGCCAGCTCGTGGAAGAGCTCCCAGAGCTCCTGCCGCAGCACGGGGTCCAGGCCGACCGTCGGCTCGTCGAGCACCACGAGCTCGGGTCGCCCGAGCAGGGCCACCGCCAGGCTGGCCCGGGACAGCTGCCCGCCGGACAGCGTGCCCGCGACCTGGTCGCGTGTGTCGCCGAGGCCCACCTCGTCGATGACCCGTTCGCCGTCTCCCCCCGGTGCTCCGAGCACCGAGGCGAAGTAGCGGAGGTTCTCGCGGACCGTCAGGTCGGCGTAGACGGCCGGGGTCTGGGTGGAGTACCCGACGAGCCGCCGCAGCCCGGGGCTCCCGGCCGGCCGGCCGAGCACGGTCACCGTCCCGCCCTTGACGGTCTGCACGCCGACGATCGCCCGGATGAGGGTGGTCTTGCCGCAACCGCTGGGACCGAGCAGGCCGAGGACGGCCCCCCGGGGCACGTCGAAGGTGAGGCCGTGCAGGACCTCCCGCCCACCCCGCTCGACCCGGAGGTCGGCGACGCTCACCGCTGAACTAACCATGTGTTTAAATTAAGCGCGCACAGCTCTCCCGGTCAACCCGCCGGCGGGCCCTACTCAGTGAGGTAGCGCTGGAGGGTGGGGGCGAGGAGTTGGACGAGGTCCTCCTCGGGGGCGGAGGCGATCGGCTCGACCTCCAGGACATAGCGCAGGAGCACGACGCCGACCATCTGGCCCACCGCGGCGTCGATCCGCAGCAGCGGGATGCCCCGGCTCTCGGCGATGCGGCCGAGCAGCGCGGCCGACACGAACTCGCGCATCATCGTGGCGGCCTGCTCATTCGTCATGGCCGAGCGCAGAAGGGCCACCAGGGGAGCACGCTTCGCGGGGTCGCTCCAGATCCCGAGGAAGGCCCGGATGAGGGACTCGCCCAGGCGGTCCGGCGGAGCGTCGGCGACGCGCAGCAGCAGCTCGGCGGGGCTGAACGGCAACCGCATCGCCTCGATGAAGACGTTCTCCTTGGTGCCGAAGAAATGGTGCACCAGGGCCGGGTTGACGTCGGCGTCCTTGGCTATGGCCCGGATCGACGTGCCGTCGTAGCCCTTGCCGGCGAAGAGTTCAGACGCGGCCTTCAAGATGGCTTCGCGGGTCTCCGTGGGGCCGGGCCGGCGTCCCGGCTTGCGCCTGGACTCCGAGACCATCAGCCGCCGCTCCTCCGGGAGACCTCACCGCCGGGTGTGACCTCCCAGGTAGGGCTGGAGGTGGCGAGATGGAGCCGGGCGAACGCCAGCGCCTCGGCCAGGTCCTCCGTGCGCTCGGTCCGGTCGGCGGCGCGGCGCGTGTTGACCTCGAGCACGATGTGGCCGCGGTAGCCGTCCTCGGCCAGCCGCTCGAGCATCTCGGCGCACGGCTGGTTGCCGCGGCCGGGCACCAGGTGCTCGTCCCGGTTGGCGATGCCGATGCCGTCGGCCAGGTGCACGTGACGGAGCCGGTCACCGAGCTCGGCCGCGAGGCCGAGGGCGTCGGTGCCGGAGACGGCCGTGTGGGACAGGTCCAGCGTGACGCTCGGAGCGTCGAGATCGAGGGGGTTCCACGCCGGGGAGTACATCCCCACCTCGGTGCCGCGGGCCCGAACCGGGAACATGTTCTCAACCGCGAAGATCACGTCGGTCTCGTCCTGCATCCGGGCGAGGCCGTCCATGAACTCCCGGGCGTACTCCCGCTGCCAGCGAAACGGCGGGTGCACCACGACCACGCCGGCGCCGAGCTCCTCGGCGACCTCCTTGGAGCGTTGCAACTTGCCCCAGGGGTCGCGCCCCCACACCCGCTGGGTCAGCAGCAGGCACGGAGCGTGGATCGACATGATGGGCATCTCGTGGTAATCCGACAGCCGGCGGAGCACATTGAGGTCCTGCGAGACGGCGTCGGTCGCGACCATCACCTCGACACCGTCGTATCCCAGCAGCGAAGCCAGCTCGAAGGCGCTCGGGGCCTTCTCGGGATAAACGGACGCGGTCGACAGCGTGATCGGGGCATCCGGCACTTGAACCCCCGGGGGGACGGTGCCATTGCGCTCCGGTGCCAAGAGTCCCTCGCTGATCTTTCGGTCGGCGGCTGTGGCTTTGCTCCACTCAGGGTTTGCCCCGTTGCGCGTAGGCCACGCAACCGAAAGCCTATGCGCTCCTCGCCGGGATCGATCCCGCGGCGCGCTTGATCCTCGCCATTCGCCGCCGCACTGACTACCCTCTGCGACGTGGTCGCGATCGTATCCGGTGCCGTCCCGAGCCCGAACATCTGGAACTCTCCGCAGGTCTACGAGGTGGAGAACCGCGCCGTGGACCCTGACGGCGTCCTGGAGGCGGCGATGCGGGGGCTCCGGCCGTGGGACGCGGCCGCCGTGCTGGACGTGGGATGTGGTACGGGCTTTCACCTGCCCGGCTTCGCGCGTACGGCGTCGCGGGTGATCGGGGTAGAGCCGCACGCCGGTCTGGCGGAGGCGGCCCGCAGAAGAGTGGCGAAGCTCACGAATGTGACCGTGCGCGTCGGGGCGGCGCAGGCGCTTCCGCTCCCCGACTCCTCGGTCGATGTCGCCCACGTTCGCTGGGCCTATTTCTTCGGCCCCGGTTGCGAGCCGGGGCTGGCCGAACTCTCCCGGGTCCTGCGCCGCGGCGGGGCGGCGTTCGTGATCGACAACGACGCGACCCGTTCCACCTTCGGCGGGTGGTTCCGGCGCGGGCTGCCGTCCTACGACCCCGGGGCGGTGGAGCGCTTCTGGACCCGTCAGGGGTTCACTCGGGAGGCCCTGACCATCAGATGGGAGTTCGAGCGCCGGGAGGACCTCGCGGCGGTGCTGGCGATCGAGTTCCCGGCGGAGCTGGCCGCGAGGATCCTCGCCGAACACCCGGGGCTCGAGGTCGACTACGCGGTCAACCTCTGGTGGCGCTACTACTGACCAGTAATCTGTAACCTCCCCGCCCTGTCGGCGGTAGTGGACATCGTGTACAACAGTGGCCATCGGACCCGCGCCCCGGAGGTCACAGATGAGCCGACGCCGTAGCATCCTCGCCACCGCTGCCATCGGAGCGGGAGCCGCCAGTGCGGGTCTCGCCGCCCAGCGCCGCGCGATGACCAGGCTCCGGCACCGGCCCGACCCGCACGTGTCCGAGCCCTTCGGGTCCCTTCGTGGCCGGCCGGTGTCAGTACGGGCCGACGACGGGACGCGGCTCTATGCGGAGGTCGACGGCGATGACCGCGCCGACCTCGCCATCGTCTTCAGCCACGGCTGGACCCTGACCCAGGACTCCTGGCACTTCCAGCGCAAGGCGCTGCGCGGCATGGGGAGACTCGTCTTCTGGGACCAGCGCGGCCACGGCCGCTCAGCGGGCGGGCACCGGACCGGCAACGCGCTCGACCAGCTCGGCTCCGACCTCGCGTCGGTCATCGAGCAGACAGTGCCGGCGGAGATGCCGGTCGTGCTGATCGGCCACTCCATGGGCGGCATGACCATGATGCGCTATGCGGACCGGGACCCCGAGGCCCTGCGCCGCAGGATCGTCGGGGCCGGGCTGGTGTGCACCTCCTCGGGTGGGCTCGGCGAGGTCTCCCTCGGGATGCCGGCCGCGATGGCGAGGCTCTCCCAGCGGGTGATGCCGCACGCGCTCCGCACCGCCGGCTTCGGCGCTCCGGTGCTGGAGCGGTTCCGGCACCTGACCCGGGCCGGCTCGATGCTGATCGAGGACTACATCGCCTTCGGCCCCGGCGCGAGCCCGACGGCTGTGGCGTTCGCCGAGCGGATGATGGCCGACACGCGCATGGAGGCGCTCGTGGATTTCTTCGCCTCCATGACCGGTACCCCGGTGATCAGCATGTGCAAGGCCTTCGCCGACATCGACACGGTGATCATCGCGGCCGAGAAGGACATGCTGACCCCGCCGGCGCACAGCCGGACCATCGCCGAGTGCGTGCCGTCGGCACGCCTGGAGATCATCCCGGACGTAGGGCACATGGCCATGCTCGAGCGGCCGAGCGCGGTCACCGAGCACCTCGGAGACCTCATCGAGCGGGCCCGCAAGCGCGTGGCGGCAGGCGACCGGGACTGACCGCCCGTACGGCCGAGTGCGTGATTGTCGGTGTCCGGCCCTACTGTCACCGGCATGGCTAAGACGACCAAGACCGCCTACCGCTGCTCCGAGTGCGGCTGGCAGACCTCCAAGTGGGTGGGGCGCTGCGGTGAGTGCCAGGCCTGGGGCACCGTGGGGGAAGCCGGCAACGCGACGCCGCCCCGGGTCGTCGCGCCGGCCATGGTCTCGTCGCCGGCCCGGCCCATCGGCGAGGTGGACGTCCGCTCGGCCCAGTCCCGGCCCACCGGCCTGGACGAACTCGACCGGGTGCTGGGCGGCGGCCTGGTCCCGGGCGCCGTCGTCCTCCTTGCCGGTGAGCCCGGCATCGGCAAGTCCACGTTGCTGCTCGAGGTCGCGGCGCTGAGCGCCTCACGCGCCGGTGCGCCCGCAGGCGGCGAACGTGTGTTGTACGTCACCGGCGAGGAGTCGACCGAGCAGGTGCGGTTGCGCGCCGACCGGGTCGGCGCGGTGACCGACGGGCTGTACCTCGCGGCCGAGAACGACCTCGCCTCGCTACTGGGCCAGATCGACGCGGTGCAACCGAAGCTGCTGATCGTGGACTCCATCCAGACGATCGGCTCGGCCGAGGTCGACGGGGCTCCCGGTGGGGTGACCCAGATCCGCGAGGTGGCCGCCAACCTGATCCGGGTCTCCAAGGAAAGGGGCATGACCACGGTCCTCGTGGGCCATGTCACCAAAGACGGCGCCATCGCCGGGCCGCGGTCGCTGGAGCACCTCGTGGACGTGGTGCTGTACTTCGAGGGTGATCGCCACAGCCGGCTGCGCATGATCAGGGCGGTGAAGAACCGGTACGGACCCACCGACGAGCTCGGCTGCTTCGACCTGTCCGAGATGGGCATCGTGGGGCTGGCCGACCCGAGTGGGCTGTTCCTCACCCGCCGCGACGAGCCGGTCCCGGGGACCTGCGTCACCGTGACGCTGGAGGGCCGGCGGCCCCTGGTGGCCGAGGTGCAGGCCCTCGTGGCCCAGTCCTTCCTGCCGACCCCGCGCCGCGCCACGTCCGGGCTCGAGTCGCCCCGGGTCGCCATGGTGCTGGCCGTGCTGGCCCGCCGCTGCAAGATGGCGATGCACGAGCAGGACGTCTACGCCTCCACAGTCGGCGGTGTGCGGCTGTCCGAGACCTCCGTGGACCTGGCGGTGGCGCTGGCGGTCGCCGGGTCCAAGACCGAACAGACCCTGCCGTCCAACGTCATCGCCCTGGGCGAGGTGGGCCTGGCCGGAGAGGTCCGGGCCGTCCCGGGCGTACGCCGGCGCCTGGCCGAGGCGGGCCGGCTCGGGTTCAAGTGCGCGGTGGTCCCCCGGGGGTCGCTGGAGCTCGCCGAGGCCACCCCGCTGAAGCGCTCCGACCAGCCCGAGAGGGGTGAGCCGGGCCGGGTCGTCAGCCTCGCGGGCCGGTTGCAGGCCGTCAGCTTCGAGGGCATGACGGTGATGGAGGTCGACAGCCTGGAGCAGGCGCTGCGCGTCGCCTTCACCGCGTCCTGAGCGAACTCACACCAGGGTAGGAGGGTGGTGACGCGCTCTTGCGACCTGGGGAGGAAGTGAGCTCGTGCACTCGTCGGTAAACTGAGCGCCGACCAGAGACCTCCGGGGGTCACGTGCCATCACCTGACAAGGGCCAAGACGAAACACGCCGCGCGACACTGGCCGCCGTGGCGCCGGGGACAGCCCTTCGCGATGGCCTCGAGCGCATCCTACGGGGGCATACCGGCGGCTTGATCGTTCTTGGCTACGACAAGATCGTGGAATCCGTCTGTACGGGAGGATTCCAGCTCGACGTCGAGTTCTCCGCCACACGGCTGCGGGAACTCGCGAAGATGGACGGCGCCATCGTCCTCGACAGCAAGTACGCGCGGGTCCTGCGCGCCGCGGTGCACCTCGTGCCCGATCCGACCATCCGTACCGAGGAGTCGGGCACCCGGCACCGGACCGCCGAGCGGGTGGCCAAGCAGACCGGCTATCCGGTCATCTCGGTCAGCCAGTCCATGCGGATCATCGCGCTCTACCTCGACGGCATCCGCTATGTCCTCGAGGACTCCGCGACGATCCTTTCCAAGGCCAACCAGGCCCTCGCGACGCTCGAGCGCTACAAGCTCCGGCTGGACGAGGTCTCGGGCACGCTCTCGGCGCTGGAGATCGAGGACCTGGTGACCGTCCGGGACGCCAGCGCGGTCGTGCAGCGCCTGGAGATGGTCCGGCGCATCGCCGACGAGATCGACGGTTACGTCGTCGAGCTCGGCACTGACGGCCGCCTGCTGTCCCTGCAGCTCGACGAGCTGGTCTCCGGCGTCGAGGGGGACCGTGAGCAGATCGTGCGGGACTACTACCCCGGCGACCCCCGGAACCTCAGCGTCGAGGATCTGCTGAGATCCCTCGACCGGCTCACGGCCACCGAGCTGCTGGACCTGTCGACCGTCGCCGACGTGCTCGGGTTCGCCGGCAGCGACCCCCTGGACGTCCCCGTGAGCCCCAAGGGCTATCGCCTGCTGGCCAAGGTGCCCCGGCTGCCCGGACCGGTGGTCGAGGGGCTGGTCCAGCACTTCGGCGGCCTGCAGAAGCTGCTCGCCGCGAGCATCGACGACCTGCAGGTGGTCGGCGGCGTCGGGGAGTCACGCGCCCGCAGC
The DNA here is from genome assembly GCA_025964715.1 of Streptosporangiaceae bacterium. GTDB lineage: Bacteria > Actinomycetota > Actinomycetes > Streptosporangiales > Streptosporangiaceae > Actinomadura_C. The sequence goes on from JAOPYH010000138.1 coordinate 45,726, forward strand.
GTCCGCGAGGGACTGTCCCGCCTCGCCGAGTCATCGATCCTGGAGCGCTACGTCTAGCGGACTTCGGTTCAGCGGCGCAGGCGGAAGACCTCTCGCTCGGCCTTGACGTTGTCGGCCTTGACCGCTGCCACGTAGGTGCCCGGCCGGGCCGGGGAGCGGGCACCGCCGCAGCCGCCGGTGGAACGCCGGCGGTCCCAGGTGATCGTGGCAGCGTAGGGGATGCCCCGCTTGAGCAACCGGATCGCGGAGCCGTCGCCCCGGACGCAGTGCGCCGAGGACCAGACCCGGTCGGGCCCGGAGGTGATCCGCAGCTCGAGCTCCTTCGGGCCCACCCCGAACGTGCAGGCGTGCTTGCCGGTGTTGACGACGCTGAGGACGAACTGCGGCTCCGCCGAGCCCCTGTAGTCCGAGGCCTTGGAGGAGAGGTTGACCACCACGTCGCCGGGAGGGCAGGCGTCGCCGGGCCGCTGGGGCGCCGAGGGACGCACGGTGACCTTGGCGGTGACGGTGATGGTGGGTGTGGCGGCCGGCACGGACACGGTGGCGGACGGGGCCGGGGAGCTGAGGCCGGCGGCGGTGTGGATCTGCCTCTTCTTGTCGCCGCCGTCGCCCGTACAGGCCCAGGCCACGAGGCCTACGGTCGCCAGGACCCCGGTGAACGCGATGGCGCGCCGACGCCAGAAAGCGTCGGTCGATTCCGCATGGGAACTACGGTCAGTACCCAAATCCATGCGGACAGTATGCTTCGTCGATCTTGTCGGTCGGTGGCGACCCGCCGTGGAATCATCAGATCTGTTATGCCCTCGTCTCGTTACACCGGCCCCATTCTGGGCTGGTACGCCGACAACGCCCGTGATCTTCCCTGGCGCGGCCCCGGAGCCAGTCCGTGGGGCGTCCTCGTCAGCGAGATCATGCTGCAGCAGACTCCGGTCAGCAGGGTCCTTCCGGTGTGGAGGGAGTGGCTGGACCGCTGGCCGACGCCCGCGGCCCTGGCCCGCGAGCCGTCCGGCGAGGCCGTACGGGCGTGGGGGCGGCTCGGCTATCCCCGGCGCGCCCTGAGGCTGCACGCGAGCGCGGTCGCCATCGTGGACGCCCATGACGGCCGGGTCCCGGACGCCTACGACGCCCTGCTGGCCCTGCCCGGCGTCGGGTCCTACACGGCAGCGGCCGTGGCGAGTTTCGCCTACGGCGGCCGGCATGCCGTGCTGGACACCAACGTCCGGCGGGTGCTCGCCAGGATGATCAGCGGGGTGCGGTATCCGCCCAAGGCCCAGACGGCGCCGGAGGCACGGCTGGCCGAGTCGCTGCTGCCGGAGGATCCCCCGGTGGCCGCCCGCTGGTCCGTGGCGATCATGGAGCTGGGCGCCCTGGTGTGTACGGCCGGTACGCCCCGGTGCGGCGAGTGCCCGGTGGCCTCCGGCTGCGCCTGGCGGCTGGCCGGACAGCCGCCACACGACGGGCCGCCTCGCCGGGGCCAGTCGTATGCGGGTACCGACCGGCAGTGCCGGGGACGGCTGCTCGCCGTGCTGCGGCACGCCGACGGACCGGTCGGCAAGGCCGCCCTGGATGTCGTGTGGGACGACGCCGTGCAGCGCGAGCGGGCCCTCGACGGGCTGATCGCCGACGGGCTCGTCGACCCGGTCGGCGACGGGCTCTACGCCCTCCCCCGCTGAGTCAGGCCCACGGCGCTTGGGCTTCCTTATCCACGATTTTCACCGCCACGAGCCGCGGGAGATCGGTCCGGCCGGCACCCAGGGGTGATACTGCCGCTGATCGCCTACGTGGCAGGTGAGATCGATGGGTGACATTCTCCTGGGGCTCGGCGCCGCCGTCATCAAGACGGCCGCCAGGCTATGGCTGAAAGACCATCAGGTCGCCGCGGAGATGAGCGGACCGGTGATCGACGCGATCACCGGGAAGGCCACCGGGATACGGGAACGCAGGCGCGCCCAGCGGCTCTTCGAGGACTTGGAGGAGACCGTGGCCGACCGGCTCCTGACCGTGCTCGACCACGAGTTCGGCTCGATCCCCGACAACGAGCGCAACGCCGCCGTGCTGGCGGTGACGGGGGCGTTCGAGCAGGCTGGGCTCACCGACCGGGACCTGTTCGCCGCCGACCTGGACGCGCTGTTCCTCGAGCGCCACATCCGGGCCGGCAGCCCGCGGGCGGCCCGCGACCTGGGCCATCAGGCAGCGGGGCTCTACGACCGGATGCTCGCCGAGTGCTGTGCCTATGTACTCGAGGTGACCGTCGGCCTGCCGGCCTTCGGCCAGGGCGCGCTCACCGAGATCCTGCGCCGCGAGACCGAGATCCTCACCGTCATCCGCGAACTGCTCGACCGCATCCCCAAGGTCGGCACGGCGGACCCGGACGCGGCCTTCCTGGCGACCTACCGGCGGCAGGTGGCCAACACGCTGGACCGGCTGGAGTTGTTCGGCGTCACGGTGTCGCAGTCCGTACGCCGCTATCCGCTGAGCGTGGCCTACATCAGCCTGAGCGTCCAGGCCGAGGGTCTCCGCCAGACCATGACCTCGCCGCTGGAGGGGCTCGAGCCGATCGGCGAGGTGCACGCGCGGCTCGACGTGGCGGCGACGACCTCGCGCGTCCACGACGCGGTGGCGGCGAGCTCACGGCTGTTCCTGCGCGGCGACGCGGGCTCGGGCAAGACCACGCTGCTCCAGTGGCTCGCCGTACGCAGTGCGCGGGGGGACTTCGGGGAGGAACTGGCGGGGCTGACCGGGCTCGTGCCGTTCTTCCTGCCGCTGCGCCGCTATGCGGGTGCCGAGCTGCCCGTACCCCAGCAGTTCCTCAGTCAGGTGGGCCGGCACATCGCCGACGACATGCCTCGGGGCTGGGTGCATCGGCTGCTCCGCGCCGGCCGGGCCCTGGTGCTGATCGACGGCATCGACGAGCTGCCCGAGTCCGAGCGCGAGGCCGCCCGCGACTGGCTGCGCGAGCTCATCGGCGCCTTCCCCTACGCCAGGTACGTCGTCACCTCGCGCCCGGCCGCGGCGACCGGCGACTGGCTCGACCAGGAGGGGTTCGACTCGGCGGAGCTCCAGCCGATGTCCTGGCCGGACGTGCGGTCGTTCGCGGGGCACTGGCACGCGGCGATGCGGAGCGAGACCGCCGACGAGGAGGAACAGACCCGGTTGCGGGGCTATGCGGACGAGCTGCTGGAGAAGGTGCACGCCCGGCGCCACCTCCGCGAGCTGGCCACGAACCCGCTGCTGTGCGCCCTGCTCTGCGCGCTGCACCTGGACCGGCGGATGCAGCTCCCGCAGGACCGGATGGAGCTCTACGCGGTCGCGCTCGAGCTGCTGCTGGAGCGTCGTGAGACCGAGCGGCGGATCAGCGACAGCGGCCCGGCGCTGTCCCGGACGGACAAGAGCCTGATCCTGCAGAACCTCGCCTACTGGCTGATCCGCAACGGCATGAGCGACGCCTCCTGCGACCGGGTCGTCGAGCAGGTCGAGCAGACCCTGGCCCTCATGCCACGGGTCACGGCCGGCGCCGAGCAGGTGTTCAGCCATCTTCTCAACCGCAGCGGTCTCATCCGTGAACCCGTCACCGGGCGCGTGGACTTCGTGCACGGCACGTTCCAGGAGTACCTCGCTGCCCGGGCCGCGATCGAGGCCGAGGACATCGGCCTGCTGGTGGAGCACGCCCAGGACGACCAGTGGCGGGAGGTCATCGTCATGGCGGCCGGTCACGCGCAGCCGCGGCAGCGCACCGAGCTGCTCCGCGGACTCCTGGACCGGGCGGTGCGCGACCCCTCGGTCCGCAGAGCGCTTCGGGTGCTCGCGGTCACCTGCCAGGAGACCTGCCCGCAGCTGGACCCCAGCCTGCAGGAGGAGATCCAGCAGGTGACCCGGGACCTGCTCCCGCCCCGCGTCATGGCGGACGCGAAGGCGCTCGCCGCGGCAGGTGAGTTCGTGCTGGATCTCCTGGCCGATCATCCCCCGCGCGGCGTACGGCAGGCGGCGGCCACGATCCGGGCCGCGGCCGGCATCGGGGGCGACCCGGCCCTCAAGGTGATCGCCCGCTGCGCGAGGTACGAGGACTCCCGGATCCACGAGGAGCTCATGCGGGCCTGGCCGCGGTTCGACCCCGCCGAGTTCGCCCACACGGTGCTGCGCCCGTCGCCGCACGCCGTCCGGATCAGGGAGATCAGCGACGTCGCCCTGATGACGGGCCTGACCGAGCTCAAGGACCTCGAGGATCTGGCCTACAGGCTGCCGACCGGCTATGGGCAGCTCGGCTTCGTCGAGCGCATGCCCAAGCTGGCAGCCCTGTGGATCTTCGAGGACCCCGAGCTGCGTGATCTCTCGCCGCTGGGGTCCAGCCTCTCGCTCGACCATCTCCTGCTGGGCAACGTCGGAGAGATCGATCTCGCGCCGCTCGCCGAGGTGGCCAGCCTGCGCAGCCTGTACATCGACGACACCCGGGGCATGGACCTGAGCCCTCTGCGCTCCTGCGGGAGCATCAGGCGCCTGTTGCTCGGCCGGCTCGACGACATCTCGGCCCTGCGGCTCTCGCTGGCCCCCACGGTGCTCTCGTTCTTGATCATCGGACATTGCGCCACGCTGACCGACGTCCGGATGCTCCAGCGATTCCAGCAACTCGGGCGGCTCCGGGCCCTGCATCTGAACTTCTGCCCGCTCACGGACCTGATGGGCATCGAGTGGTGGGCGGACACCCTGACGAACCTGTCGCTGCGCGGAGCCTCGGCCCTCTGCGACCTCCGGCCCCTGCGCACCGTGACCGGGCTGAGCTCCCTGGACATCTCCGAGACCAGTGTCAGCGACCTCACCGCACTGCGGGACCTGCCCGGCCTCACGACCCTGCATCTGCGGGACTTCCGGGGCCTGCCCGGCCTCGCGCCGCTCAACGACCTCGCCGAACTGAGATACCTGTGCCTGGCCGGCAGCGGTGAAGTCGACCTGACCCCGCTGCACGGCAAGCGCGATCTCGAAGTCCATCTGGCCCGCCGGCAGAAGGTCCGGGGTGCCGAACTGCTCGGCCAGGGCAGCAAGATCCTCCGCGACTGGTGATCATCGCGCCCAGGCCACCAACTCGAACCACACGGCCTTGCCGGCCCCGGTGAGATAGACCCCGTAGATCCCTTTGCGGCGGGTTGCATGTAGACGGAGCGTAGTGGCGTCGTACCGGTCGAGCAGGCGTACTACGACAACGAGGCCCCGCACTTGCGTGCGGGGCCTCGCTGAGGTCGTGCTGCAGGACTCAGTCCTTGTCGAACTTGATCGGCTTGTCGGCCGAGGCGCTGACCGTGGGCAGCGCGTCCGGCACGGTGGAGGGCTTGGGCTCACCCCTGAAGGTGAACTTGCGCTTGTCACCGGCGCCTTCGACGCCGACGATGACGATCTGGCCGGACCTGAGCTCGCTGTACAGGATCTTCTCGGACAGGTTGTCCTCGATCTCCCGCTGGATCGTGCGACGCAGCGGACGGGCGCCGAGCACCGGGTCGTAACCCCGCTCCGCCAGCAGGTCCTTGGCGTCCTGCTGGAGCTCGAGACCCATGTCGCGGTCCTTGAGCCGCTCGTCGACCTTGGCGACCATCAGATCCACGATGTGGATGATCTCCTTGGGCGTGAGCTGGTGGAAGACGACCGTGTCGTCCACGCGGTTGAGGAACTCAGGCCGGAAGTGCTGCTTGAGTTCTTCCTCGACCTTGGACTTCATCCGGTCGTAGTCGCCCTGCTCGTCGTTCTGCCGGGCGAAGCCCATCGACTGGCCCTTGGAGATGTCGCGGGTACCGAGGTTCGTGGTCATGATGATCACGGTGTTCTTGAAGTCCACGACCCGGCCCTGAGCATCGGTCAGGCGACCGTCCTCGAGGATCTGCAACAGCGAGTTGAAGATGTCCGGGTGTGCCTTCTCGATCTCGTCGAACAGCACCACCGAGAACGGCTTGCGCCGCACCTTCTCAGTGAGCTGGCCGCCCTCTTCGTACCCGACGTATCCGGGCGGGGACCCGAACAGCCGCGAGACCGTGTGCTTCTCCATGAACTCGCTCATGTCGAGCTGGATCAGCGCGTCCTCGTCGCCGAACAGGAACTCCGCCAGCGTCTTGGACAGCTCGGTCTTACCGACACCCGACGGGCCCGCGAAGATGAACGAACCGCCTGGACGCTTCGGGTCCTTCAGACCGGCGCGGGTGCGCCGGATCGACTGGGACAGCGCCCTGATGGCGTCGTTCTGGCCGATGACCCGCTTGTGCAGCTCCTCCTCCATACGGAGCAGGCGAGCGCTCTCCTCTTCGGTGAGCTTGAAGACCGGAATACCGGTGGCCGTGGCGAGGACCTCAGCGATCAGATCCTCACCGACCTCGGCGACGACGTCCATGTCGCCGGCCTTCCACTCCTTCTCACGCTGAGCCTTCTGCGCGAGAAGCTGCTTCTCCTTGTCACGGAGCGCGGCCGCCTTCTCGAAGTCCTGCGCGTCGATCGCGGACTCCTTCTCCCGGCGCACGTCGGCGATCTTCTCGTCGTACTCGCGCAGGTCCGGCGGCGCCGTCATCCGGCGGATTCGCATCCGCGAACCGGCCTCGTCGATCAGGTCGATCGCCTTGTCCGGCAGGAACCGGTCGCTGATGTAGCGGTCGGCCAGCTGCGCGGCCGCGACCAGCGCGCCGTCGGTGATCGAGACACGGTGGTGCGCCTCGTAGCGGTCCCGCAGACCCTTGAGGATCTCGATGGTGTGCGCCAGCGAAGGCTCCGCGACCTGGATCGGCTGGAAACGCCGCTCGAGCGCGGCGTCCTTCTCCAGGTGCTTGCGGTATTCGTCCAGCGTCGTGGCACCGATGGTCTGCAGCTCACCACGGGCCAGCATCGGCTTCAGGATCGAAGCGGCGTCGATCGCGCCCTCGGCGGCACCCGCCCCAACGAGCGTGTGGAGCTCGTCGATGAACAGGATGATGTCACCGCGGGTGCGGATCTCCTTGAGGACCTTCTTCAGGCGCTCCTCGAAGTCACCCCGGTAGCGGGAACCCGCGACCAGAGCACCGAGGTCAAGAGTGTAAAGCTGCTTGTCCTTGAGCGTCTCGGGCACCTCGCCCTTGACGATCTTCTGGGCCAGGCCCTCGACCACGGCCGTCTTACCGACGCCGGGCTCGCCGACGAGCACCGGGTTGTTCTTGGTGCGCCGGCTCAGGACCTGCATGACCCGCTCGATTTCCTTGTCCCGGCCGATGACCGGGTCGAGCTTGCCCTCTCGTGCGGCCTGAGTGAGGTTTCGGCCGAACTGGTCAAGTACCAAAGAGGTCGAAGGAGCGGACTCCGACGGCCCACCTGAGGCCGCGGGCTCCTTGCCCTGGTAGCCGTGCAGCAACTGGATCACTTGCTGGCGGACCCGGTTGAGGTCCGCACCAAGCTTCACCAGCACCTGGGCCGCAACGCCCTCACCCTCCCGGATCAACCCCAAGAGGATGTGCTCAGTACCGATGTAGTTGTGGCCGAGCTGCAATGCCTCACGCAACGACAGCTCGAGCACCTTCTTGGCGCGGGGCGTGAACGGAATGTGCCCCGACGGCGCCTGCTGCCCCTGACCAATGATCTCTTCGACCTGCTGACGCACGGCCTCAAGACTGATCCCAAGACTCTCCAGAGCCTTGGCGGCAACGCCCTCACCCTCGTGGATCAAACCCAGCAGGATGTGCTCAGTACCAATGTAGTTGTGGTTGAGCATCCTGGCCTCTTCTTGAGCCAGGACAACAACCCGCCGCGCGCGGTCGGTGAACCTCTCGAACATCTCTGTCGCTCCTCACAGAGCGGTTGGACAGGGGTCCGGGATGTCCGGTCATGTCCTTCCGCATGCTCGCCCGCCCGGCGGAGGCCTCCCGGTGCACTCTCCCCAGAAGACGTTCCCCAGCTAAGCTCTGTTCATCCTCATCCAACTACCGCAGCGGTGCGTCATGTTCCCGCTACGCCCCAAGCGAACGGCGCCATAGCGGATCGGCCGCACCACGCGATGCAAACGATCGCCCCAGTGAAAGCGCGCCACTCCCGTGAGCGCCTCCGGACTGCGGGAAGTCGGCACCGGGCGCGGGAGCCGTAAGCGAACGGCCCGCCTCCCCTAACCAGGTGGCGGGCCGTTCCGTGGCTGTCAAGTTTCAGTGAGCGGCCTCGTACTGTTCCACGACCGTTGCGGGGATACGACCACGCTCGTTGACCTTGATGCCGCGCGCCTTGGCCCATGCGCGGATATCCGCGCTGCGCTCACGACTGGACGCACCACGGGTGCGACGACGCCGGCCGGCGCCCGCCTTCCGCGCGTGTTCCACGAACGGCTGCAGTGAATCCCGCAACCTCTTTGCGTTGGAGCCACTGAGATCGATCTCATAGGTGGCGCCATCGAGCGATAACGACACGGACTCGTCCGCCTCGCCACCGTCGATGTCGTCGACGAGAAGCACTAGAACCTTGCTTTCCATGGGGACAGACCTATCAGCCGGAGCAAACTACAAGAACGGAAG